>JBDNGI010000336.1:0-4298 GCA_041689345.1 Halanaerobiales bacterium | reverse complement strand
TGGCTCCCTATTGTTACGGCAAAGGATATTGTTTTTTATAGGTCAAGACCTGTCGTATTCATCTCCCACCAAATCAGAAATAAGATTTGGAAGGAGTTTTCTACGACAATATTTAGATAAATAAAGTAACTTTTGGAGTGCCAGGTTAGTCATTTACTGAATTAGCTTTTTCCATGAATGAGTGCTTCTAAATTTTCTTTTTAATTACGCATTGATAATTTAGAAATTAGGTTATCGAGACCGTCATGACTAACCGGGCTTTATGTGTAAATTATAACTCCGAAAGTTGAGTATTATGTTAATACAGCCAAATAAGAACAAGCAAACAATACTATTGGCATTGTTTGCTTGTTCTTTTGTAATTAATTTACAAGTAATTAGTTTATTTTAATCCTATTAGTAAGTATAGGTTTATATTATCTATATTAATTGCATTTGGATTGGATATTTCAGATGTACCACTTATTGTTCTGAATATTATTTTTATGCTAAGATTTTTATTTTCATCAAAAAATATGAAATCCTCTGGATTAAGTTTTTCATAAGGAATATTCTTATTTTTTAGATGAATTTCTTTTAAAACTGGTAATAAAGATCTATTATATATTTCAATATCATTTTCCATTATGATTATCTTTTTATTTAAATCATTTAGATTAACTGTTAAAAGATTATTTAACTGCTTAATTTCATTATTGTAACCGTGTATTGTGAATAGATAATCATAGTTTTCTAGCTTTATTATTCGATTATTATTAATTAAGTTGTATGAGAAGTATTGATGCTTATTAAAGTCATATCTATTACCCTTAAAAGTAAATCCAAAGTAATCTTCAGTATCATCTGTAGTGAAATCTGCTGGGAGAGATTTTATATCATCTATCTGGTGATATTGATAAGAATAACGTAATATTGCATTTAATTCTTCTCTATCATCTGTTGCTAATTTTTCTGTATTATTTACAATAGTGTTATCTTCAATTATATCGTATTTTCTAACAATCTCTTCAAAGCGTTTATTTTGACTTTGAATGGAAACAGAATAGCTACTCCAGGGTCCGAATACAGAAAGGATTGTCAATATTGCCAGAGAGAGGGGTAGGATTATATTCTTTCTATTTCGCTTAAAGATATAATATAAGACAATTCCTATAGACCATAGTCCTAAAATCACTACGAAATATCTATTTTCAGTTACTCCATAATTATTAATACGTATTCCAATTGCTACAAACATCATTAATAATAGAGGGATAAGAGCCCTAGGTAGCCAGAGTATAAAAGAACTAACCCAGTTGTTTTTTCGTAAGGGAGATATAAAGAATAACACGATTATACTTATTGATGCATACCAGAGTACTAGATGTGCAACTAGACCTTCAGGCCAAAGTCGAGTTATTAGTATTTTTACAAAATAGATATAAAGAATACTGGTGTAGACAGTAATTAAAGGCATGACAATATACAAGAGTAGTATTTCAAATAGTTTGGGATATTCTTTAATATCGATTATTTCATTTTGCCTCGGTATTCCTGCCAGTAAAAATATAGGAGCAAAAATACCAATGACTATTAGCCAAGTACTGACATATAATTCTGAAGTAACAGGAATATTTAATAGTTTGTTGATAGTAAATAGGGTTATAGCTAACCCAGAATAGAGTACTACAGCATAAATGAGGGTTATTGATAATCTAGAGAATAATTTGACAACATATATTTCGAAATTATTTCTTTTATAGAAATAGGGTATTACTAAAAATAATAAATATAATGCTAAAGTAACTGCTGTATATCTACTTATTGATACCATATCTAATTCATTTAGTAAGATAAAATAGTAGCTTAATAAGAAAACTGCAGATAATAAACGGCTACCAATTTTGTTTCTCCCTGATACATTTATCCCACTTTCAAAAATGACTTTTAAACAAAGATATAGTGGGAATCCTAAAGCAAGAGTCATGGCTATTCGTTCTAGTACATCAATAGTCACTAAATCATAACTGTTTTCTATGTTTATTATAATTATAATTACTATAGTAGTGAGTGTAGAGAAGGATAGGGCATAAGGAAAGCGTTTGATACTTAAGTAAAGGCCACTTATTCCACTTTTAATTAATTTTAAAAGGTTCATAAATTTTCCTCCTTCAAGGAATTATATTTTTATATATTAAAGTATTCGGGGAAATATTAATTAATCCTTTAGTATTTAATATTTTGGTTATTAAAAATGGATCATATCCATAACCGTCGGTAATACACCCAGATATTTTGCTATTTAACTGAAGGAATTAAAAAAGTCTCCAGTCACGGACTGATTGCAAGAAGCCGGTTAACAAAATTTTGCTTTACTGCCCCTTCATTTCAGACGCAAGGTCGGGCCAGCACTAGGCCATCGAGGCCGTTATAGCAAAATAATCGGACGCTTTCCACCAACTAATATGGAGAAGAACCTTAAAAATAAACCCTGACAATTCATTAAGATATTGTCAGGGTTTATTAGATTAACTGCGATTAAGTCTTTTGTATATAAAGTATATTAGTATGAGAAGGAATAGATAAGGGATTACTGTACCAATTAAGTTGATTATTTGGTAAATGTGTTTAACCATTGTATTTAGGGCATTTCTGAGTGCTTTTATAATCCCTGGTGTACCTGAACTAATTGGTTCTGGTTGACGGAAATCTACTGTAATTGTACTATAATTAATTTGATTATCAAGGTAATTTTGACGACCCTGTAATCTTTCTATATCTGTTCTAACTCTAGTTAATTCCTTTTCTATTTTTAAAATTTCTTCAACTTCCTCAGCTTTATCAAGTAATTCTCTATACCTTTCTTCTTGAGCCAATAGGTTTCTCAGTCGGATATCTAAATCCATATATTCTTCAGTAACATCTTGACCAGAGACTGAACGAGAAAGAACTTGACCAAAATTATCTGAATCCAGCTCACTTAGGATTTGATTAAAATTGTCTGCAGGAATTCTAAGTTGATAGCGGTAGAATTTCTGTTTGTTTTGATTTTCCCAATTACTAGAATCAGCGATATAGCCATTATAGTTTTCTATTAGATTTGTGATCCTACTGTCCACTTCATCAATATTTTTAATCTCAATAGATAGATTTGCTCTCATAATAATTTTTCTTTCAACTTCAGCCATATTAGAAGATTCAGTAAGCATGTTTAAATTTTGTCCTTGTTCATTTGCTGATCTCATCTTTGCTTCTGGGGCTGGTTGAGAGCTTTTATTAAAGCTTATGTCCTGACTTTGGTAGTCATTTAATTCTTCGCGAATTTCATATTGATTGTCTTGTAGATTGCCATTTATAAAAGAGCCTGGTAAACCTGTAATTAATATTAAAACTATAATAGCTGCTAGACCAATCAAACCTGCTGGAATCCTGATCGGGAAGGTAAAAAACATTTTTATTCTTTCAAGTACAGTAAGTTCTTTATTTTTATTAACATTATTATTTTTCATTTCTTCACCTACTTTTTCTAAGATAGATTCTTTAAAACCACTTGGTGCTTTTTCTTCCAGTGCTGACAGAAAGCTATAGTTTTCTTGGTATTCTTCTAATTCTTTTCGACATTTCGGACAGTTTTTAAGGTGTTCTTTAATTAGATTTTTTTCTTTATCCGTTAGCTCATTATCTGAATCATCTATATAGAGCGGAAGTAATTCCTTAATTTTTTTATGTTTCATTCTAATCCCCCATTCTTAATAATTTTATTTAGATCTTGACGCAAAGCCTTACGAGCTCTGCTTAGTCTGGATTTTACTGTTCCCATTGAGATATCTAAAATATCTGCAATTTCCTGATAGCTTAGGTTTTGAAATTCCCTTAAAATAAATACCATTTTTTGCTCAGTAGGTAGTTGATTTACCTTATCCTGTATCGTAGTACTTAATTCTTGTGAGATTGAAATTTTTTCTGGGTTATTCTTTTCATCATCTTCCAGGATTATTTTATTTGTTTTTTCTCCCCCTGAGATACTTAAAGTTTTAAGTTTTCGCTGTCGTTTTCTTAACTCGTCACGACAAATATTTGTTGTGATACGAAATAGCCAGGTGGAGAAACTGGAATTTTTCTTAAAACCAGCTAGACTTTTATATACCCTGATAAAGGTTTCTTGGGCTATGTCTAGGGCATCTTCATGGTTACCAAGCATTCGGAAGGTAGTATTATAGACCTTGTGTTGGTAACGCTGAATTAGCTCTTCAAAGGCTTCTTTGTTTTCATTATTAAATCTTTCTATTAGTTCACCATCAGATACGGCCATCCTATTG
>JBDNGI010000335.1:0-2793 GCA_041689345.1 Halanaerobiales bacterium | reverse complement strand
TACTATATAAGTCCCACTTATATTTTTCTTAATAATACTTAGTGTATGCATAATTAGTATAATTGGCTAGAACGGCAAGTGTAATTATTAAGTATTATTTATATAGATGGATTTATTAAATTAAACCAAAAGAAGCTGGACAAGATAATAACTAATTTTAAAATTGAAGAAACAATTTTTAAAGAAAATCTTCCAAAGGAGATTCAAAATGTTCATGATTTTATAAAGGGTTTACTTTTTTCATTAAAGAGTGGTAAAGCCACCCAGTTAATAATAAGAGATGAAAGTACTTTCAAGTGGATGAAAGAAAATACTGGTTATGATGAATTACGCTTAGGAGGAACCTCTGCTAATATGGGCTCAATCCTCAGTCATATAGGTTTGCCCATGGTAATTGTTTATGCCAATCCTTTAACCAGAGAACTAGCTCAACTCTTTCCTAATAATGATAATTTATATGTCTTTACTAGAAAAGGTGATAGAATAAAACTTAAACATCCAGAAGATGCTTGGAGGGATGAAGGAATATTTGCTGTTCACTGGATCTTTGATTTTCCCGCCGGTTTAAAGGTTAACGTTGGTGATATTACTTTTACTACTCCTCGGGCCAATAGGTTTATTGCTGCCTGGAATCCTATTAATAATAAGCTACAGCTTGATCCAGTCTTTATAGAGGGAATCCTAGAAAAGTCTGAGCAAATATCACATTTTCTGTTATCTGGTTATCATATAATTTCAGAAAAATATCCTGATGGAACTACCTTCAGGGATTATATTATGCCGACGATAGATTTTGTTCAGCAACTTAAAATAGCTAATGAGAAGATGAAAATTCACTTAGAATTTGCTTCCATCTCCAGTTCTGTTATCAGAAAATTATTGGTCAATGAACTATTACCTCAGGTAGATAGTGTTGGTATGAATGAAATTGAACTGGCTTCCTTAATGAATGATCTGGGTGAAGATGAAATTGCTAATAATATTATGAATGATAATATAGAAGGATTTTTTGCAGGTGCCTATAAATTAGTAAAAAAGACTGGTATTCGACGTTTTCATGGCCATAATCTAGGTTATTATTTGTTGATTTCCCATAAAGACTATGCCACAAAAGAAACAGCAAAGGAAGCCCTTTTCTTTGCAGCTACTGTGGCAGCATCTAGAACTAAAGATGGTTATTTAACTCAGGATAATTGGAGGAGTGGACTGGAGGTTCCTATTAGAGAAAAGGATTTAAAAAAAATACATAAACTTGATAAATATTTATTAAATAATGGTTATAAAAAATCAATGGATTTGGTCTGGGAAAGTAATGAAATATACGTAATAGCTATTCCTACTCGAGTGGTGGATAGTCCTGTACTTACCGTCGGATTAGGGGATACTATTTCGGCATCTGCATTTTTAACTACTTAGAGGAATGGAGTAAATAATTAAAATTCGAGAATAAAAAATCACCTATAGGAGTGAAAAGTTGTTATGGATAAAGTTTTAAAAAATTATCAGTTAAATGGATATAAATTTAATACAGCAGAATTTTTACCAATCGAATTATTTGAAAATATTACAGAAATAAGGATAGGAAATAAGGATAGGAAATAAGGATAAAGTAATTTCATATGCTCAAAAACGAAAACAGAGAAAAGATCTGTCTATTGATGGCTATTTAAACATACTGGCAGCAGACCACCCGGCTAGGAATGTAACGAATCTAGGGAATAATCCAGTTGGCATTGGTAATCGTTATGAGTATCTTGGTAGAATATTACGGGTAATAACTAATCCAGAGATAGATGGTTTGATGGCTACTTCAGATATCCTTGAAGATGTTCTCTGTGTAGATTATATAAGAACAAAATCAGGGGTAGAGAGTTTTTTAGATGATAAGTTATTGATACCCAGTGCTAACAGGAGTGGCTTAAATGGTTATAATAATGAGATGTATGATTTTACCACATCTGTCAATCCAGAACAGGCTAGTATTATGAAATATGATGGTGTAAAATATTTGATCAGATTTGATATGGAGGACCGTTATACTACGGAGACCATGATTCACCTAGCTAAAGAGATGAATAAATGTATTGAATTAAAGTTACCTGTATTTCTGGAGCCATTACCGGGTAAGAACATAAAAAAAGGAAATTTTGAATTGGATAAAACAGCTGAAGCATTGATTAAAATAGCAGGGATTGCTTCAGCTATGGGTAAATCTAGTTTTTATACCTGGTTAAAGCTACCTTATACAGAAGGTTATGAATTAGTTGCAAAGTCAACAACTTTACCTATATTAATGTTAGGAGGAAGCAGTAAAGGAGATCCAGTACCTATACTACAGGACTTCGCACGAGGGATGCAGGCTGGAAGCAATATTAGGGGAACGTTGGTTGGCAGAAATATTATTTTTCCAGGTGATGATGACCCACTGGCAGTAGCTTTAGCTGTTAACAAAATAGTTCATGAGCAATATACAGCTAAAGAGGCAGTAGAGTATTTAATTGAACAGCGCGGAAAAAATATTAATATATTAAATAATATTTAAATTATAAAATAATTGCTTACTTGTAATAAGCAATTATTTTTATGCTTTGAAACCAATTAATTTATCATCTTTATCTGGATTAAGGGGTGAAAATTATTTATTTTTTTTAAAATATATAATTCGCACCTAAGTTTTTCACTTTAGGTTCTTGCGCATCAAGTGTTATTTTAGTAATATGTTTCTTATAAAGAACACTAAGTCTAAAGACATTTATGACATTGAAACATCGAAACAAGCCAAATATATCAGTC
>JBDNGI010000334.1:0-3468 GCA_041689345.1 Halanaerobiales bacterium | reverse complement strand
CATATCTTACTTAAGAAATTCAAAAAGATCCGTTATTTTGGTATTATGGCTAGCAGAAATCGTTATGAAATACATTTGATTCTATAATATTTGCGAAGTTTATTCTGAAACACTACATTAGTAAAATAATTTTTCATCTAAGCTGTATATACATATGTGTATATTTACAAACATTTTTTAAAACTTTAAACAACCGTAAAACTTATGATGATATTCTCAATCTAAATGATTAATTAAGTGTTGACAATCCACTCATTTAAAATGAAAACCTACAAAATATTAAATATCCAGTTCATTAACCATATTAGCATTATTAATAATAAACTCTTTTCTAAGACTCGCATTTGACCCCATCAAATGAGTGAAAATTTCATCTGCTTCAATGTCATCATCAATTTCTATTTTCAATAGTTTACGGGTTTCGGGATCCATTGTCGTATTCCATAATTGTCTTGGATTCATTTCCCCTAAACCTTTGTATCTTTGAATAGAGAAACCACTTTTCAATTTATTTTTTAACTTTCCTAATGCATTATCATTGAATAGGTATTCTTCATTCTTCTTCCAACTTACCTTATATAAAGGTGGTTGTGCTAAATATACATGACCATTCTCTATTAATTCCGGCATATATCTATAAAACAATGTTAAAATAAGTGTTGCAATATGAGCACCATCTACATCGGCATCTGTCATAATAATTACTTTATGATAACGCAATTTGCCAATATAAAACTCTTCACCAATTCCTGTTCCAAGTGCAGTGATTATAGTAGCAACTTCATTATTGTTTAGTATTTTATCTAGTCGTGCCCTTTCAACGTTTAGTATCTTGCCTTTTAAGGGTAAGATAGCCTGAAAGTGACGATTTCTACCTTGCTTTGCAGAACCACCCGCTGAATCGCCCTCAACCATAAATATTTCACTATCTTCAGGTTTTCTACTAGCACAATCTGATAATTTGCCTGGTAAAGAGTTTGAGCTCAAAGCACCCTTTCTACGAGTAAGTTCTCTAGCTTTTTTTGAGGCATTTCTGGCTCTAACAGCTTGAAGTGCTTTATCAACTACTGCTTTCCCAATTTCAGGATTTGCATCAAGATATAGGCTTAAATATTCATAGACTGAACTTTCTACTATACTACGTAATTCACTATTTCCTAATTTTGATTTGGTCTGTCCTTCAAATTGTGGATCAGGTAGTTTTACATTTATGATTGCAGTAATTCCTTCTCGAACATCATTACCATTTAATGATTGTTCTTTTTTTGTTAAGTTATTATTTTTTGCAAAATTATTAATTGCTTTTGTTAATGCAGTTTTAAAACCTGTTACATGATATCCACCATCTACAGTAGAAATATTATTTGCATATGACAATATACGTTCATTATAACCATCATTATATTGAATTCCAATTTCTATGTAATTATCATCAACAGTATCTTCATTATATATAATTTGTTCACTTAAAACTGTTCTGTTTTTATTTAAGTATTCTATAAATGCCTTTATTCCGCCATCATATTGGTATTTTTCTTCTCTTTTCTTCTCTCCACGATTATCAATAAGTATAAAGCTTAATTCTTTATTAAGAAATGCAGATTCCTGTAGGCGATGAGTTAATGTCTCATATTTAAATTCTGTTACTTCAAATATCTCAGTATCTGGTTTAAATGAAATTTTAGTTCCATTATTTGCAGTTCTTCCTATTTTTTTAAATTCTGTAACAGGTATCCCTTTTTTATATATTTGTTGATATTCTACGCCATTAACACAAGTGGTAAGTTCTAGCCATTCTGATAGTGCATTTACTAGCGATATACCAACACCATGTAAACCGCCAGATACCTTATAAGAATTATTATTAAATTTACCACCAGCATGAAGGGTAGTCATAACTACCTGGGCTGCGGGTAAACCAGTATCTTTATGAATATCAGCAGGAATACCCCTCCCTTGGTCTTCTACAGTAATTATATCATCTTTATTCATACTAACAGTTATTGTATTACCGTACCCAGCTAAAAACTCATCTATACTATTATCAACTACTTCCCATACAAGATGGTGTAGTCCTCTAATCCCAGTACTCCCGATATACATACCAGGTCGTTTTCTCACAGCTTCTAGACCTTCTAATACCTGAATTTGTGATGCATCATATGTTTTTTCTTCAAATAAAGACATACCTTCACCTTCCTTTTCTCACTCTATTATACCAAAGTGACAAATTAATTACCAGTCTTTATATGATTTCGTTTGACGTAAAGACAAAGTTGTGGAATAATATAAAAGGGACGGTTTAAGAAAGGAGAATATAATATGGCGGAAAAGATTACTCCAATTGCAATAGAAGATAAGATGAGGGAGGCCTATCTCAATTATTCATTAAGTGTAATTGCATCAAGGGCCTTACCAGATGTTAGAGATGGCTTAAATCCAGTACATAGACGTATTCTATTTGCTGCACGGGAGATTAATTTAGTACATAATAAACCACATAAGAAATCTGCCAGAGTTGTAGGAGAGGTATTAGGTAAATACCATCCACATGGAGATAGTGCTGTCTATGACGCTATGGTAAGAATGGCTCAGAGTTTTAATCAAAGATATCAACTAATTGATGGACATGGTAATTTTGGTTCAATTGATGGTGATAGAGCAGCTGCAATGCGTTATACTGAGGTACGTTTAACAGAGTTAGCAGAAGAGATATTAACTGATATAAAGCAGGAAACAGTAGATTTTGTTGATAATTTCGATGGTTCATTACAAGAACCTGTAATATTACCTGCTCAAATACCAAATCTCTTAGTAAATGGTGCTAGTGGTATAGCTGTCGGTATGAGTACTGATATACCCCCTCACAATCTTGGTGAGGTTATTGATGGTCTTCTCCATTTACTTAAATACCCTAATGCACGACTGGAGACGTTAATGAACCATATCCAGGGACCTGATTTCCCTACTGGTGCTAAGATTGTAGGTAAAAAAGGTATACTTGATGCATATCGAACAGGCAAAGGGAAAATTATATTACGTGCAAATACTGAATTAGAAAAATCTGGCCGTAAGACAAATATTATAGTAACTGAAATACCTTACCAATTAAATAAAAGTAGACTAATAGAAGAAATTGCCGTGGTAGTTAATAAAGGTAAAGTAGAGAATATTTCTGATTTAAGGGATGAATCAGACCAAGATGGATTGAGAATTGTTATAGAATTGAAATCAAGTGCAGACAATGAATTGGTCTTAAATAGACTTTATAAATATACTTCTTTACAGGGCTCTTATAGAATTAATATGTTAGCTTTAGTAGGTAAAAAACCTGTAGTTATGAACTTACAAACTATATTACAACATTTTATCGATTTTAGGCGTGAAGTTATTTCAAGAAGAACAAAATTTAATCTAAATAAAGCAGAAAAAAGACATCATGTCTTAGATGGACTTATCAAGGCAATT
>JBDNGI010000333.1:0-2061 GCA_041689345.1 Halanaerobiales bacterium | reverse complement strand
TCTAAGTATATCTGTTTTCTAATCATAGTAATCCCTCCTATACGGCGGTGTATATATCTAGCATCATCATACACCATGCTGGATATAATTTCAACTCTATCATATTCTCCAACATTGCCTTTAATCAACACTTATCCTGATATTTACTTTCACCTAGTTGAATATTTAAAGCATGTACAGACATATTACAAAACCTTCTTGACTTTTGCCCAGATCTTTTTAACTAAACTAGCAGTACTCTTACTTAAAGAATGGTCACTATATACAATCTCCACATAGAAATCTGTAAGCTGATTGATATCTTCACTGATATCGATATATTGATCACCTAAGATCCTACTATATTCATAAGGTGTCTGGTCTTTCTTCTTACCTTGACTACGGAGAAATAGCAGTTTCAACATAGAATTATAGATGATAATAACCATTGAACGTAAGTTGCCAGGTATTTTGATGTTTTTAATCCGACCAATTTCTCGAGCAGTATCCTCTTTCTTTCTCCGCCTCTTTTTTATTATATGTCTACTTGATCGAATAGTAATATTCAACTGTTTAACTCTAGTAAATAATTCTTTAACAAGACTCCTAAAAAAACTGCTGAACTTTTTAAAAAAATCCGGTAAATTCTTAACTTTTCTGAACTCCAGTTTTAAGAGAAAGATTATAAAGGCAAGTATAATAAATAGGAAAGACGTATATAAAACTACTTGCAAAATCATGAAAATAAGATGCATATAATTTATGCCTTCAGCCTGTTCTTGTCTAGCAATTTCACCTGTTGGAATTTGTCTCTCAGGCCTCTCCGGTGTCGGTATCTCTCCTGGTTTCATCTCAGGCAAAAGCGAATTAAGCCAGCGGCCGATTCTCTGTATAGGTAATGGACTATAGTTATAAGGTAATACTACTGCAAAACTTAGTGCTAAGATCAGAATGATAACGATAAATCTATACCAACCCTCCTTTAGCAATACAGGCCGCTCTATACCCTGTATATGCCAGTCAATGGTTTTTTTATCCAGATAAGCCAAAGCCAGCAGAAATACTTCAATTATTAAAAAGATGATAGTCCCTATTACAATATAGGGATTTAATATCCTAAAAGCAGCCCAAATTATCAGTAGGTATATATTAAAAAAGGAAATTTTTTTACTGATTTTTTTCCAGGTAGATGGATAATCAAGTAAACGCCTAAATTCATCAAAACTCCACCTACCGCTAGACTTTTCATAGATCTTTTCACAATCAACTCTAAAAACATTAAAAAGCCCTGCAAGTTCATTTACATGAAACCAGGCAACAACACTTAGGAGAAAGACAACCCAGAGACTTGGGTTACGAAAACCATATATACCGTTTACACCATAACTTCCTGTAGTAAACAATAAAGCCAGATAATATAATATAAATTCTACTAAAAAGGTAACTACTGGTATCTTAAGTTTAAGTCCAGCATTAAAACGTACCAGAGACTCAACCAGGAATACCAATATTAGGAGGGCTGTAAAAATATTTAAGTTAAGCATATTAAAATATCTATTTAGAGTGAGAATAGTCATTATAGTTAAGATGTAATAAAGAACTAAACCCAGGAGTGGATAAAGATAACGATATTTAAAATCATAATCTGGAAAGTCCATAGATGTCTTCCTCCCTCCGCAAATGATGAATAGAAAGTGGTGCAGTAAAAGGTCTATGTAAGAACTCAGGGTGATTTACCCTATTACCCATCAGCATTATTTTAACACTATAACCCCGGCCTTTTAGATTATTGGCTGCCTGAATCAGCTCAGTACTATCCTTATCTGTTAATATAATTACTGTACCTCCCCAGGCTAAATCAAGGTGACCTGATAGTAGATCTAAGAAATTGTCCTTTTTAGTTATTTCAAGACAGGCCAAAATCTCCAGTAGTTTCTGTAGGTGAAGCTCACCACTGCCTGCAGCAGCTGTAACATATTTAGTATTTAATCTATTTTGTAGATGATTTTTATTATTTGGTTTAGAATTATTATCACCATCTATAGTTGCATTGTCACCTTGTCTGGATTGATTACTGGCCCC
>JBDNGI010000332.1:0-3359 GCA_041689345.1 Halanaerobiales bacterium | reverse complement strand
AGCAAATTCCTGTATTTCATGATAATTTTTTTCATTGCAAGTATTCATCTTATCTTTAGATAACTTTTCAACTCTACTTGCTTTTTCGTTAGATTGTTCCTCTTTGGATCCATTTATATCTTCACTTTCTTTCTCTTTTAATTCCTCCTTTCTCTTATCTTCATCTTTCCCTTGATTATGGGGGGTCTCATCACTATGAAATGCATATACTTGATGTACTCTAACAGATTTATTAATAAGTTCTTCTTTACTACTAAAACTAGTATTGTTTTGACATGCGAATTCATAACCTTTTCTATCAATTTTAGGTACCATTTCAACTTTCTTATAAATATCCTTAGTTAAAATATGTTCCAGCTTCCTGTAATTGCTGTACCAATAATAGTATAAATAATAAGTACCTATTATAAAGCCCAATAAAAGGCCAGTTAATACAATCCAGCTAAACAACAAACCACCCCCTTTTCTTGCTATATAATATGGTATAAACAAAAAAAATGTGATAAAAAGTATCATAATTTATCTCAATGGTGTTACTAAGAATAAGTACCGCTAAGTTTCGAAATAAGTGCAACTAAGGTTCAAGTGGAATAAAATCCCCACCTGAACCAAGTCTTAGTTAAACTTCTATTTTCACTCGGCAAATACAACTACTTCTACAGGGGTAAGCCCTTGACCAACTATATTTAAAACTAATACTTTTTTCTCAATAACGGAAAGCAGATTCTGTGGATCAATAATATCAGTGACTACAGGAAATTGTTTAAGGCCGGTTTGTAATGGATCTTCGAAAATAATTACTTCTTCTTCTACTATAACTGTTTCTGTAGTTATATCAGATCCCGTAATAGATGTAACAACATTATTAAATTCAAATATCTCTGGCCCTATACATGCTTCGATTACTATTAACTGTCGAAGCATTTCTCCACCATCAAGTATTTGGAAACTAATATTTTCTATTACAACATTTGGATTTAATTCACCATCCTCAATTGGATCATCCAGATTAATATTGACATTGAAGGGTACTGTTTCTTGTAAATGATGTACCAGCTTACCACATACATAGGCAATATCTTTAACTATATTACCACTTACAGCTACCAGTGTTTCATTTATAAGTTCTGCCTCAACATCTTCTACCGTCCCTATTATTTCAACCACTTTATTGGCTGTGCAATTCAAGTCTATAGTATTTTGTACTAATGCCTGCTGACAAGCAGAAAACTCTTCACTGCTTACAATTGTCTCATATTCTATAATCACTTCTTCAACAGGTGGTATTATTATAGAAGTTTCTCTTTCAACTAAAATTTGTTTGTTATTTTCAGCAACAATTATAGGAAGAATTACTGGAAAACCTGTTTCACTTACCATTACATTTAATTGATTTAACTCTACTGCTTTAACAAATAACTCTATTAGCACCTTCTGCTGCAAAGTATTCTCGCCAATTATTTCAAAAATGACATCTTCAATCTGAGCATCAATTCTTAAATCATTACCAGGAAAGACAGCAGGTATATCAATAAAAGTACTAAAACTAATATCTTCTCCTTGATGATACTCGATATCATCAAAACCTATATAATAAATTTGTTTGTGTATTATTCCCTGGATAATTACTTTATTAAGGATTATTTCATAATTTAGATTTCTAATTTCTGCTACGATTTCTTTAACTTTCAATACCGGTTCTTCCAAAGTAATTTGGTTTGTCTCCATTACTTGTTTAGTATTCTCACCAATAACAACAGGAAGTTTCGTTAATAAATTACCCTGGCTTACCCTTTCCTGTATAAATTGTGAGATACGAGCATATATTTCTAAGACTATATTCTGGACAAGGACAGTACCCTCATTCTCTAATTGATAATCAATGAATTCTATATCCGGTCTAACAAAAAGATTCATACCAGACTCAGCCCCAGCAATATCAATGAAGGTACTAAACGGTATATCCTCGGCTTGATGAACTGCTTCACCATTTGTATTTATATAAAAGATTTGCTTATGGATTACTCCCTGTATTATGACTTTATCTGTTATCACTTCTGTTTCTATATCTATAATTTCTGCTCTAATCTCTGTTACTTTTTCAGCAGTCTGATTTAATACCATTTCATTGCTTTCAATAACCTGTTTTTCAGCGTCTGCAATAAATTGATTTAGCTCCACTAATTCACCTGTTTCATCAAGAGACAGATTAACTATATCCTCTTCCTCTACTTTTACAAAAATCTCCAGTATTACTTTTTGTTGTATTCCAGTCCCATCATCTAACAGATGTGCAATTACCTTCTCTATATTTATATTAATCTGAGCAAACATCCCTGGTAAAGCACCAGGAACATCTACAAACGTACTAAAAGGCATATCTTCAGCTTGATGATGTATAAGATTGTCAATGCCAACATAGTAAATTTGTTTATGAATTATTCCCTGAACTATTACCTTATCAGCAATAACATCATAAGTAATATCTCTTATTTCAGCATCAATATTCCTAATTTTAATAGCAGGTACTTCCAATGGTAGTTGTTGTGTCCGTATTCTTTTATCCATAAATATAATCATCCTCCTTTCTGATATATTATATGCTACATCTTTATATAGTGTTTATTACAGATATAGATATATATTGAATATAAAAAAAGACAGTTCACATCAGAAAAATCTGATACAAACTGCCTCTATTTAATTAATGCTAAACATTATTAACCTATAAATATTTGAGTAAACATCATTCCATATGGTCCACCTTCAACAATACCTACTCCTACTTTAGTAAAATTAGGATTCAAAATATTCTTCTTATGACCAGAACTATTCATCAAAGCACGATGAGCAGCACTTACACTACTATTCCCTGCAATATTTTCTCCGGCGGTACGATAACTAACACCTGCATCATTTAACATCTTAAAGGGAGAACCATAAGTCGGGGAAGTATGACTAAAGTAATTATTATTAATCATATCCTGACTCTTCTTCCGGGCTAGACTAAGCACTTGAGAATCCATTACTAATGGTTGAAGGCCGTGTGCTTGTCTTTCTTGATTTATTAAATTCAACATTTGATTCTCCATCTGACTAGAGCCCCTTGGAGCAGGCTGAGGCTCTGGTGTAGGCTCCGGTTTTGGTTCTGGTTTAGGAGTTGGAGCAGGTTCTGGAGCTGGAGTTGGTTCTTGCTCTGGATCAGTCGTTACTTTATCTTTATCACCTGCAGAAATTCTACTGTATACTATATTCAATTTATTTCTAGTTGCATTATCAACACGTCCAGTCCTAGAAAGACCATTATCCTTCTGAAAGTAATATACTGCTAGAATTGTTCTACGATCATAATAGCCTGT
>JBDNGI010000331.1:0-6490 GCA_041689345.1 Halanaerobiales bacterium | reverse complement strand
TGCAATAAAAAATGCCTTTGTTGATACCGTTTAAATTTATTTAAATGTTTAGAAACTATAAATTTAAAAAACTGCAGTCTTAAAACTTCCTTCTCCTGGCTTTTATAATTAGCCCTTGAAATATTTTTATCACTCAATCTAAAACTTACAAATGCGTTATTAATAGAATAAATATTTTTAAATTCTGAAAACTCTAACCATGCCCTGTCATCTGTAAACCAAGCTAAGTCATAGTTGTAAAATCCATACTTTTTATATTGACGCCTCATGAAAATATATTCAGATAAAGAACTGCGCGTTTTATTAGTAATACGTCTATAAAAAAAATCTGTTGCTTTTTCCAATTTAGGATGGGCATAAAGTGATGACGATCGATTATTTAGCCCATCAATGATTACCGATGCAAATCGAACAACCTTACAGTTCTCCTCTATAATTTCAGGTAAACATTTATAAAATTCTGCAATGCAAGTTGGACTCAATACATCATCATCTCCCAAAATCATGAGCCATTCCTCATTCTGGGTCATTGCAATACAGCGATCCCATTGTTTTGTTAATGAAATTCCTCCTAAATTCTCGTCAAAACTCTTATAGGTAATATTTAACTCGCTTTTATAAGTATCAATTAATTGCTCTGGATTATCGGGAGAGGCATCGTTGCCTATATAAAGATTAAAATTTTTATTGGTTTGGGAAGCCAGGGAAATTAGATTTTCCTCAAAATAATTAATTTTATAAAAAGGGATAACAATGGCTAACATTTAAGTTTTTTTTTAACTTTAAAAAAAATTCCTTCAATTGATTGAATTATTAATCTCATTAACAAGTTTAATTCTTAATTAATCATATATTTTGGAATCTAAATTCCTTTCTTCATTTATCCTCCAGGAACTGGATTCATTACAAGTAGCAAAATATAATACTTGCTCTTCAGATAAGTTAGCAATATCCAAATACCAACCACCATGTTTTGCCTGATAGGGCCATCTTGTTCGAATAGCTGCATAGAAACCTTTTTGCTTATAATAATAACCAGGCCTATACAAGGCAAAAGTGGTATCAATATCAGCCAAATAATTCCCCTCCTTATTTTGATTTTCCCAAAATTTCGATTCCCAATTTATCACTTTTTGTTTGTTTGGATTTGTATCCGGAATATCATCTATTTTTAAACTAAATCCAACTTTGGTAATTTTCTGATTTCTTTCTAAAACTTTTTTTAAATACCTCACAAAATCTGGCGGACAGTCAGGATCAGGAACAATATCAGCATCAGTCACCATATAATAACCTTTAGAATACTTATTGAATATTTTTTTGTTTTTCCAAAAAACCAGATGCCCAAAATTTTCCTTTAATTTATGTATTTTAACATCTGTAGATAAGGTTTCAAAATATTCCAGAAGAGGTTTGTAAGTAGAATTGTTATCTATTATTACAATTTTGGTATATTTATGCTTTTTTAAAAATGTCACCAATTGCTTCAAATAAAATAATTGATTGAAACTAATAATTATAATGGGTATTGACTTATAATTTATTCTTTGCTTTATTACTTTTAGTTTGAGTAGATTTTTGATATGAAATGCATAATATACCTCTACCCTTCTAGTTATCCTATAAAGAGTCAGTTTCAATCCTAAAATATCAAATGTTCTAGCAATTAATGCTCTCATTTTTTATCTGTTCTTTGTATAGCGATTCCCTTCAAAAAGAACAGCTCCTTTATTAAAAGTTGTAAAATAAAAAAAGGCCATAATCATTTTTATCTTATACTGCAACCGAATCTCTTTAATGGGCAAAATATGATTAAGTAGGCATTTAAAAGCACAATTAATGTTATTAGAAAAAAGAAATCCCATGAAATGATTTAAAAAATAATTATCCCGATAACGCTTTAATTTTTCTGAAATATCATGGTTTTTTATCAAAAAAAATATTTTCTCCCTTGCTTTATAATAATTTAACACCCTTAATTTTGTATTGCCGTTATAGGATATACTTTCACTATGCTGTCTAATATAAACTAACGGCTCATTTATTACATCAAAATATTTACAAAATGATAAAACTCTACAATGAAACTCCCATTCTTGTGCTGCCTGTAATTCTTCATCAAATAAATAGTCGAACTTTTGCAAAAACCTTTTTTTCCATAATGGAGCTTGCGTTAGCCAAGATATTTTTTGTGTTATATAATCGTAAAAAACATCATTAGAATAAATATTCTCACTTCTTAATCCTATAATATTTCCTATTGAATTTTCAAAAACAAGGGTTTGACATACAGAAAAATTGTAATCGCTATTTTCTAAAGCTTTAACCTGAATTAAAAGTTTATCTTGATGCATTACATCATCATCATCAAACCAATTCATGTACTCCCCCTTACTCACTTCAAATCCATAATTCCGACAAGCATTTGCTCCTTTTGATTTGTTAGTAGGGCGGTGATGGTATTTAAACCGGCTGTCTTTTTTACAATAGGCTGCTAGTAATTCATCTGTTCCGTCGCTACTTCCATCATCCACTACAATGCATTCCCAATTCTGGTAGGTTTGTGCCAATACACTATCTAAGGTTTCTCCAATTAAATGAGCCCGGTTATAGGTAGGAATAATGATGGAGACAAGAGGCTGCACGATGGAATGAGGTTTAGATTTGCAAGATAAGAAAGAAATTGTAATGGGGTGATGATGTGATGGAGTAATGAAGTGAAGCAGAGACCAGTAAAAAAAACCTAGATAACCTACCTTAAAAACCTGTCACTCAATAAAAATATTTTTTGAAATAGTTACCAAACGCGTGCTTTCCCCAAAATGAATTTTAAAATAAGTTTCAATTAATTGCCAACTCAAAATTGCATGATTCATTTTGAGTTCTGTATCCAAGTAACTGACGTTGTCTTCATCATTCTTTCTATAATAAACAATAGTTTCATTTACAAAAACAACCCTTTTAGCTTTAACAAAAATCCGAGCAAAAAATTCACCATCTTGGTTTATTGTTAAATTTTCCATCCAGTTACCGGCTTGACAAACTAACTCTCTATTTATTAAATACACATGTGGTGGTAAAAAACCACCTGATAAAGCTAAAGCATCAATAAAGTCTAGAATATTATCAAAATTTTTATAAACTCGATATTCATTTGCTAATTCAGCTTCTTCCAAATGATTGGCAAATAATTGCCATCTGCAAATAGCAAAAGTAGCTGAACTACATTTTAATAATTGTATTATTTGCTTTTCAATTTTATTAGAATCAATAATATCATCACTATCCAACCAATTCACATATTCTCCTCTACTCACTTCAAACCCAAAATTTCTGCAAGTATTGGCACCTTTGGGTCTGTTATTTGGGCGGTGGTGGTATTGAAAACGAGCATCCTTATCACAATAGGCTGCTAGTATTTCATCTATAGCATCGGTACTGCCATCATCTACAACTATACACTCCCAATTTTGGTAAGTTTGCGACAGCACACTATCTAAGGTGTCACGTATAAAGTGAGCACGGTTATAGATAGGAATTATAATGGATACTAATGGACTCGTCATTATCTTTTATTTATTCAACATCTCTGTCGTTAATTGAAACCTACTATCGTCTATACCCCTCCAATTGAGATAGGTTTACCTTATATAGAATCTAGGTTTATTATATAAATCTAATTCTATAGCAACAGTAGTAATGTTATAAATTTAATGATTTCAATTACATTCTTCTAATTGCAAAACTTGGAGGAATCGACTGTTCAATAGTTAAATAAATAATCTCCCAGTTGTGTTCAAAACAGAATTCATGTACTGCTTCTATTACTCCGTATTTATAACCCGCAATCCAATTTCCCATATAATAATCATGACCGCAAATTATTCCATTATTTTTTACCTTTCTAGAGGCTATATCCAACTCATGTTTGGTAGTATTATAGGAATGATCCGTGTCTATATAAATCCAGTCAAAATAATTATTCTCGAATTTTTCTAAAACTTGAATTGAATAACCTGTATTTATTTCTAGTAAATCATTTTCAATTTCTTTTTCGAATCTTGCAATAACTGATTCTCTTTTAGAATTGGAATACCTATTAGTATCCCAAGAATCAATTAAATGAATTTTTGCAGGCTTGGTTTTACTAATTATTAAACTGGAGAAATCACCAGTATCCACTCCCAATTCAGCTACTACAGCATTTTTAGGTAAAAAATCCAAAAGCCTAGTTCTATCTTCTATTACTTTTAGATTTCTTATATGTTTTTGGGAAAGATCAAGGCGAGGTAAATCAAATTGTTGTGCTTTAATACTTAAAAGATATTTGTCATAATTCCCTTCAATTTCCTCTTTGTATTTTCGAAGAATGGAATTTTTAATTCTTTTAGGAATAATTCTCAGTAAAAATTTATACATCTATTTTCGTATTAAATTCATATACTCTTTAACCAACTTATCGCCTAATACTTTTGAATCATAATTTTCTACAATATGAGCCCTTCCTCTTTTCCCCATTTCTTTTCTTTCATTTTCGTTGTTAATCAAAAATTCAATTTTATCTGCAAAAGTATCTATATCCATTTCTTTAACCACAAAGCCTGTTTCTCCATCAATCATTCCAAGCTTCATACCTCCAACATCTGAAACTACAACTGGGATTTCCATAGCTTGCGCTTCCTGAATTACCAGGCCTTGACTTTCCGCACGACCATTTTTATCATAAATTCCTGGAAATAGGAATATATCACAATTCTCCATTAAGTTGATAATATCTTCTTGCGGTAATGCTCCTAATAACTGAACATTATCCAAGAGTCCATAATATTGAATTGACTCCAATAGCTGGTTTCGAAGCTCTCCTTCTCCTACAATTAATAATTTTATTTTTTCGAATCCTCTTTTTACAAGATTATTGAAAATTTCCAATGCAACATGTGGTCCTTTTAATTCAATCAATCTTCCAACAAATAGCAATGTACCATCCTTTGTGTTTGTATATTTTAATTTCTTAAATTCTCTTGAATCTAGACCAACAGGCAAAATTTTTATTTTCTCTGGCGTCGTTAATTTAAGAAGAAGAGATTCTGTATATTTTGTGTTTGCTATTATTAAATCAACCTCCTCAAAAAGTGTTTTATACATTTCTGGATACCTGGTCATTAAGTGAGGACTAATATCATACCCATGAAATGAAGTCACAAATCCTGTATTGGCAAAATAACCTAAAGTTCTCATTTCTGCTATAGGAATAGCGTCCATCCCAAAATGAGCATGAATTATATCAAAAGGAGCATGGTCTAAAACCCACTTAAATCTCGTGTAATTTGATAAGTTAAAAGCCTTTTTCCCATACTTGCGGTAATTAAAAAGTTTTGCTAATCTAGGATAATGAATATGCTTTCTATTTAAAATTAGAAATTTAAAAAAATTAAAATATCTTAGAGGTTTTTTAATATACATATCTCTAGGATAGACGACTTTTTCTAACAAATTATAGTCTGTAATTTTTTGATGAATTACTTCATTTTCGTTTTCCTTAAAAGCAAAAATACAAACATCATGACCTTTATCTATTAAGTCTGTAATTTGATTAACTATAAAAGTTTGAGAAATAACGGGAAAAGCACCTAATACAATTGCTATTTTCATATTTAAATAAAAGAATCAAATAAAGCATTAGGTAAAGTTTCTACTGTCTTTACGTCAATACAATAAATATTATCATGTATAGGCAAATCAATCTCATTTACTATTTCAATCAGTTTAGAAACTTCTTCTTTCCCTAACTTACTTTTGAATAACCTATACCCCAAATCATTTTTTAAAAAATCATATAAATCATTAATGTTATTATCTCTTGTCACATTTTGACTATATTCCACACATATAGTAGGCTTAGGACTATTCTCGAATAATTCTTTAGCTCCTTTTAATAATTCAAGCTCGGATCCTTCAACGTCAATTTTTAAAAAATTTATTTTTATAATATTATTTTCTATAATCCATGAGTTTAAAGTTTGGACTTGAACTTCAATAGGAATTTGGTCAACTTGATTATAATTCAGTGAAGCTGCACCTCTGTTAATATGAAGATTAGGATATATACTCCCATTTCCATTATAATTACTTAAGGCAATCTTTATTGGTACAATATTTTTTATCCTATTTATACGAATATTTTTGCAAAATATTTCAAATGTAGAAGGCAAGGGTTCAAAACCGTAAACAATTCCTTTTGATCCAGCCAGCTTACTTGCATAAATTGCGGTTAGCCCAATATTAGCTCCCGCATCTAAAATTATATCACCGGGTTTAATTAAAAAATCAAAACACCACAATGTCCCAGCTTCGTAAGTACCAAAATTGAAGATCTGTTGCTCTATCCCTTTATCAAATATGGGATCAATAAATAATTTAAAACCATATAAGGTTTTAACTATCATACCACTTTTTGGCGATGGTTTCAAATAATTTAAAGTTTTTAATA
>JBDNGI010000330.1:0-4874 GCA_041689345.1 Halanaerobiales bacterium | reverse complement strand
TTCTTAATACTTTTATTGACCTTTTCTAAACTTGTGGAACCATAAACCTCAGGTTCTCTAGTACCCAGCATATTCAAATTAGGTCCATGTATTACAGCAATTTTTCTCACTTTAAACCCTCCAATACATCTCTTACAATTTGATTACTAACATCTTCATCAATATAGGCTTTTCCTAAATCCTTTAGTAATATCCACCGTAGAGAATTATTCTTAACCTTTTTATCAAAAAATAATCTTTGATAAACCTCTTCAATATCTTCATTATATTGATATGAGAAAGGCAGTCCATATACCTTAATTAATTCTTTAACAAAATCATATGCTTCCCTGTCAATCTTGCCCATCTTATATGAAATTTGAGCAGCACCAACCATTCCAACCGCTACAGCCTCACCATGATTGTAGCTCTTATATTCTGTAACAGCTTCCAAGGCATGGCCTATTGTATGGCCAAAATTTAGTAATGCCCTCTTTCCTCTTTCCTTTTCATCTTGATTAACTACCTCTGATTTAATAATGCAGGATCTATCTATTATATGTATTAAGGAGTCCATATTATAATTAAATATTTCATCACTATTATCCCATAAGAACTTAAGTAATTTATTATCTGCAATAAAACCATGTTTGATCAGCTCTGCTAATCCTGTTTTTAATTCCCGCTCTGATAGTGTCTTCAAGAAATTTGGGTCTATTAATACTAACTCCGGTTGATAGAAAGCACCAATTAAATTTTTACCTGCTGGATGATTTATAGCAGTTTTGCCTCCAACACTACTATCTACCTGTGCCAGTAAAGTTGTGGGGACCTGTACAAAAGGAATACCCCGCATAAAAGTAGCTGCCAAAAATCCTGCTAGGTCACCAACAACCCCTCCACCTAAAGCTATAATTAAGTTGTCTCGACGAAAATTTTCTGCTAATAGAAGATCATAACCATTTTTTAGATGTTCAAAACCCTTAGCTTGCTCACCAGGTGGAACTATATATGTTGTAATATCAAAACCTGCTTCTATCAAGAGAGCAGTAATTTTTTCACCATATAGATTCATGACATTTTTATCTGTAACTAAAAACACTTTAGAACCCTGGTATATCTCAGCAATTAAACCTGCCAGGGATTCAATAATATTATCCCCAATAATTATATCATAGATTTTTTTCTCAGAATTTATATCAACTTTTATCTTCTTAATTGCTGTCTTATTGGAACTTATTGTATTTAACTGCTTATTTTTCTCAGCCATCTTTGCTCACCTCTTCTATACTAATGCCCTTTACTATTATCTTCCCGATAATTTGATTTACTACTTCTTCTATAGTAAGCTTATCTGTAGCAATTTTTATATCAAATTCATTATAGAACTTAGTTCTTTTTTTAAATAATTGATTGATTTTTTCTAAGGGATCTGCGACTGATAACAAAGGTCTATCGCTATCGTCTTTTACCCTGTTAAATATCTCCTCTGCTGAGGCCTGTAAAAGGATAGGTATTGTTTTTTTCTGTAGTAATTCCCTATTTTGAGAAGATAAGACTATACCACCACCTGTTGACAAAACCAGATCACTGCTTTTACTTAAGTCATTCAAGAGATCGCTTTCCAAGTTACGAAAATATGCTTCACCATCTTTACTAAATATTTCAGAGATAGTAAGTCCTGTTTCCTTTTCAATCTGATTATCAGTATCACTATAATCAAAATTAAGCCTTTTAGCCAGTTCCAGACCTACTGAACTCTTTCCTGTACCCATAAAACCAATTAATGCTAAAATCATAATGGTTCCTCCTGGATATTGAGATTATCCTTCCTGAGAATACGGTTAATAACAACATTCAGACCAATAATTGACCAAAATATCGGTGCAACTGCTACAACACTTATATTAAAGTTAGCCTGAATTAAATATGCCAACATAGCCAGAAAAAGTCCCTGCTGAAATTTATTGTTTTTCTTGAGGTTGCTATATCCCTCTCTTAAAATAGCAACTATTAACCACAGATAAACCAATAAGGCTGGTATACCCGCTGTAACACCCAACTGCAGATATTCATTATGTGCTTTATCTACAATGGTATTAGTACCCGTAAACTCGGCATAAGTTTTCTGAGGAAAAACCTTATCAAAGGTATCTAACCCACTACCAAAAAACGGATTCTTAAATAATAAGGGAATACTCTTCCTATAAATAAATATTCTATTTGAACCAACTTTATCTATTTCCTTAAAGCCATCTTGATTATTGCTTACTACAATTTTCTCCATATCTGAAAAGACAGAAACAATTCTTCTGGTAATATAGCCTCCCTGATAAAGATCTATTCCTATTGTTATCATGATAAAAATTAAGAATAGAAATAATACCGGCTTAATACTTTTTTTAAGCCTTTTTCTAGAAAACCAAGCAATCAATATTACCATAACTACAAAAGTCAGCCAGGCCCCTCGGGTAGATGTACCAATTAAAAAGGCATAATATAAACAACTTAATAGGCCAGTAATGATATATTCCTTTTTGTTTTTTGCATAAAGAAATAAAACTAAAGCAATAGGCAGTATCATTGAAATATAGCTGCCGGCAAAATTAGGGTTACCCAGTGTAGAAAACATCCGTCCACGCCAATTAAGTCTGGTCAGATCCCTAGCAATAAAATCCAGACCAAATAACTGTATAAAACCATAAATAGATATTATAGCAGCTGAACCCATTAAGGAGAATGTAATTATTTTTAGATCTTTATATCTTTTTATCAATAATGCAAAGGAAAAAAAGACAGCTATATATGCCAGATAGGCCAACATACCTTCCCAACGATAAGGTCTGCCATAAATAGCGGTCCAGCGATAAGATGATAATATTGTACTAGTGATTAATAGCAACAAAAAAATCAGGACAGCTTTATATTCCTTATCAAAACTAAGCTTATGCATAAAACCTTTTTTTGAAGCAATATATATTAAAACAAGTAGTAAAATTAAAGTTGATAAAAGGGCATTTAATTTTGGCTTATAAATTGTATCTTCAAAGGTAAAGAATATTTCATCAATACTTGTTCTAAATGTCATTAAGTCCCAATCAAAAGGGAGATATATAAGTGGAATAACAGCTATAACTACTATTAATAATGCTAGAATTAATCTATTTATAAATTTGTCAGTTTTAAAAAGTTTATTCATAAGACACCTCATATAAGATCATTTCACAATTAATGAAAAGAGTATTCTATTAAAACTAGGACCACAACCCTGCACCAGACCATAGTTCTGAAAAAAACCAAAGTCTGAGTCAAGTTTATTTATTAATTAAAGCCAAGTAGTTATTATAATTATTCATAATCTCATCAATACTATCTCCACCGAATTTTTCCAATAAGGCCTGTGCTAATACAAAACTTAACATTGCCTCGGCAACTACACCTGCAGCAGGTACAGCTGTTACATCAGAGCGTTCAACACTGGCAGAAAAGGCCTCTTTTGTTTGGATATCAACTGATTGAAGTGGTTGATAAAGAGTCGGTATCGGCTTCATAGCAATTCTTACAACTAATGGTTGACCATTAGTTACTCCACCTTCCAATCCACCGGCACGATTTGTTTTACGATAATAACCCCTCTCCTCAGAGTAAAATATCTGATCATGTACTTCTGAGCCTGGGGTTGTTGTATTATCAAATGCTGGACCGATTTCTACACCCTTAATAGCCGGAATACTCATTAAGGCTTGAGCTATCAGACCATCCAACTTTCTATCCCATTGGGTATGGCTGCCCAAACCTACCGGTAAAGGACTTGTCCTAATTTCAATAATCCCACCTAAGGTATCCCCATCATCCATAACATTATCAATATAATTGATCATTTCCTTTTCTTTTTCCTTATTATAACAATGCAAAGGGGAATTTTCCACTATTTCCTTTAATTCGCTATAAGTAACATCCTGGACAGGTGAGCTGATTTCCCCAAGTTGAATAAGATGACTAATTATACCTATATCAAAATAAGCCAATAAGCTATCAGTTATTCCCCCTACGGCAACCCTGGCAGCAGTTTCCCGAGCACTAGCCCTTTCTAATATATTTCTGATATCTTTAGTATTATATTTCTGAGCAGCTGCCAAATCAGCATGACCTGGCCGAGGTCTAGTAACAACCTTCTTTATCTTTTTTAATTTATGATCTTTTTTAATTATTACCTCATTATTCTGAGATTTTTCAGGATCAGTTATATTATTCTCAACTGACATTACTTCCTGCCAGTTATCCCAGTCCTTATTAGCTATTATTAAACTAACAGGACTACCCATTGTATTCCCTTGACGAATACCACTCATTACCTCAATTTGATCTGCTTCTATCTTCATCCTACCACCGCGGCCATAACCACCCTGGCGTCTGGCAAGTTGCTTATTTATGTGATCAATACTCACTTCTATACCAGCAGGTAAACCATCAATAATAGCCATTAATCCTTTTCCATGTGATTCTCCAGCTGTCTTAAAATTTAACATACTCATTACTCTCCTTATCACATAATAATATAATTAATTACTTTATAATTATATTATTTGATTTAGTCTATAATCTATTATCTATACTTATTTTTCTACATACGAACAACATATCCTGCCTGTTTTACAAAAAACCTCCTGAATATACAGGAGGCTTAATATACAAATTTACTTTTATATGCAAAATTATTTATATTACTTCAATCACTAAACTTAATAAATCAGAACCTCCGTAATTATCAGATACCTTAAATGTTACACTATAGTTTCCAGTTTGATCTGATAAAGGAGCCCAACTAAACGTCCCTTTCTGACTTTCTTCATGATAAATAAAGTGGTTATCTGTATTAAATCCATCTGAAGAAG
>JBDNGI010000329.1:0-3878 GCA_041689345.1 Halanaerobiales bacterium | reverse complement strand
TGGGCTACCTTAATGTCAAAATTAGAAGTACCCTTGTGGTGATTTAGACTTTTTCATGAATGAAGTAAATAGCAAAATACTCGGACTTTTTTCACCAACTAATTTGGAGAAGAACCTATTATATTTACTATGCCAAAAGTATTAAAAGTGGGATTTAATACTCTTGTAATAACCTGTAACATTTAATTCCTCTAATACTTTAGAAACGAACAGACACTTATATTATTAAAAAATAAGGAAACAGTATATTTAATGGGTAAAATTATCGTAAAAAATCTTTGGAGGTTGATTGAAATGGAAGAAAAAAAGTTAGGATTTGATACATTATCTATTCATGCAGGCCAGGAGCCAGATCCACATACAGGAGCTAGGGCTGTTCCTATTTATCAAACAACATCATATGTGTTTAAGGATACTGACCATGCAGCTAGATTATTTGGGTTAGAAGAAGCCGGGAATATATATACAAGAATTATGAATCCGACTACAGATGTTCTGGAAAAAAGGCTAGCAGCATTAGAGGGTGGTATTGGAGCCTTGGCAGTATCATCAGGTCAAGCTGCTGAGACCTTGGCTTTATTGAATATAGCAGGTCAGGGTGATGAAATAGTTAGTGGTAGTTCTATCTACGGTGGAACTTATACATTATTTAAATATACCTTTTCTAATCTAGGTATTGATGTTAAATTTGCTGATTCAACTGATCCGCTAAGTTTTAAAGAAAAGATAAGTGAAAAGACTAAAGCATTATATGTTGAAACAATAGGAAATCCAGAATTAGTTGTCCCAGATTTTGAAGAACTTGCCCAGATTGCACATAATGCTGGGATACCGCTAATTGTAGATAGTACATTTGCAACTCCATATTTATGTCGTCCTTTTGAATTTGGTGCAGACATAGTCCTTCATTCAACAACTAAATTTATAGGGGGACATGGTAATTCTATCGGTGGTATTATAGTAGATAGTGGAAATTTTGACTGGGATAATGGTAAGTTTACTGGTTTAACTGAACCGGATCCTGGTTATCATGGTATTAAACATAATGAACAATTTGGGAAAGCTGCATATATAGGCAAAGCCCGGGTAGGGTTATTAAGGGACCTTGGTAGTTGCATTAGTCCATTTAACTCATTCTTGTTATTACAAGGTATTGAGACACTAAGTTTGCGTATGGATAGGCACTGTAAAAATGCATTGGAAATCGCCCAATATCTTCAAGCAGATTCTAGAGTTAACTGGGTAAATTATCCTGATTTAAAGGATCATAAGACTTATCAAAATACCGAGAAATATTTACCTGATGGTACTGGTGGAATTATTACCTTTGGACTTAAAGGCGGTAGTCAAAGTGGAAAAAAATTCATAGAAAATCTTGATATTATATCTCATCTAGCGAATATAGGTGATTCACGAACATTAGCTATACATCCAGCAAGTACGACTCATCAACAATTAAGTAAAGAAGAACAAGAAAAATCAGGCATAACTGCAGATATGATACGATTATCTGTTGGTATAGAAAAAATTGATGATTTAGTAGAGGAAATTGACAGATCACTAGATGCAGCTAGAAATTAATTGAAAAAGTAAAATGAAAGAGGGGGTTGTTAAAATGCCTATTAAAATTCCAGATAAACTACCTGCTGCAGAGGTATTACAAAATGAAAATATATTTCTAATGAACCAAGATAGGGCTATACACCAAGATATTCGTACATTAAAGATTGCTATTTTGAACTTGATGCCGACTAAGATTGATACAGAAACACAAATATTACGTTTGTTGAGTAATACCCCATTACAGATAGATATTGTACTCTTACATCCAGAATCCCATCAATCAAAAAATACATCAGCTGAGCATTTAGAGAATTTCTATCAAACATTTTCTGATATTAAAGATAGGAAGTTTGATGGTTTAATAATTACTGGTGCCCCTGTAGAAAAATTACGGTTTTCAGAAGTAAACTATTGGAATGAACTTAAAGAAATAATGGAGTGGAGTAAGTATAATGTATACTCAACACTTCATATTTGTTAGGGGGCACAAGCCGGTTTATATTATCATTATGGTATTGATAAAAAAGAAACTGGAGATAAACTCTCTGGGATTTATAAACATACAGTAAATCGTAAAAGTGCAGACCTGGTTAGGGGATTTGATGACCAATTTTATGCACCACATTCTAGGTTTACCGAAGTTGACAAGGAAGATATTATTAAAAATGAGTCATTAGAATTATTAGCTGAATCAAAAGATGCTGGTGTATATATTGTGGCAAGTAATAATGGACGTCAAGCCTTTGTTACAGGACATCCCGAATATGATAGACATAGTTTGAGTACTGAATATGAGAGGGATAGAAAAAAAGGGTTTGATATAGAAATTCCATGTAATTACTTCCCTGATAATAATCCCAATAAAGAACCAGTTCTTAATTGGCGAAGTCATGCTAGCTTATTATATATTAACTGGTTAAATTACTATGTTTATCAGCTTACACCATATGATATTAAGTCAATAAATTAGTATTAAATTAATTAAGACTAGAAAAATCACGGAAAATATGTTAAACTTTATATAGTTATATTAAATAAAATAAGGGAATTAATAATAATAAATAAAAAAGCAAATAGTAATGTAAAAGATCTTTTGCTTATAGGAGTGTGATTTAGTGAATTTTCCTAAACTAAAAATAGGGAAGCTTAAACCAGATTATCCAATCATTCAAGGTGGTTTGGCTATTAAAGTTTCAATGGCTAAATTAGCAAGTGCTGTTGCCAATGAAGGTGGTATTGGTGTAATAGGTGGATCAGCTTTAACTGTGGCTGATTTAAAGAATGAAATTAAAAAGGCGCGAGAAATGACAGATGGTATATTAGGTGTAAATATTATGTTTGCATTTACTGGATTTAAAGATGCATTAAAAGCATCAATTGAATCCGGTATAGATTTGGTTATTTCGGGGGCAGGTTTTTCCAGAGACATGTTTAATGTTGGGAATAAATATGATGTTCCTATTGTTCCTATTGTTTCATCATTAAAATTAGCTAGAATATCCGAAAAATTAGGTGCATCTGCCGTCGTTGTAGAAGGTGGTAATGCAGGTGGACACCTTGGCACTGACCAGGATAGCTGGGATATTGTTACAGCTATAAAAGAAAGGTTAAAAATCCCGGTAATTGCTGCAGGTGATATTGTATCTAATGAAGATATAGATAAAATGTTTGATATGGGCTTAGATGGGATTCAAATGGGAACAAGATTTTTAGCAACATTAGAATCGGATGTATCAGATTATTTTAAAGAATTATTGGTTAAGGCCAGAAATTCAGATGTAGTAAAAATGATGAGTTCAGCCGGTTTCCCTGCTAATGCTTTAAGAACTAGATTTTCTGAACTTGTTCTGGCCGGTGAAGCACCTAAACCTGAAAATTGTACCAACTGCTTAAAACACTGTAATAAGAAGTTTTGTATAAAAGATTCTTTAATCAGGGCCCGTGAAGGTGATAAAGATAGAGGAATATTCTTTACTGGTGAAGGAATAGATAAAATAAAAGATATAGTATCGGTAAAAGAGGTATTTGATCGAATAAAAAGCCATCATTTACTAACAGAAGGAGTAAGTTAAACACTTACTCTTTTTTTTTTATAGTAATATTAGGTTAATATAGATATGGTATAAGGAAACTAGACTATATGAAATAAAACTTATAAAAATTAAAATTTTACATACTATACTATTATCATAAAATTTATTATATTTTATAAGAATTACTATTAAGATCGGAATTAATATTAATTTAATCAAGTAGAACAAATTATAGCTAATAGCATAATCCATCAAAGAATTTATTTCTTCAGCTCTTAATTT
>JBDNGI010000328.1:0-1688 GCA_041689345.1 Halanaerobiales bacterium | reverse complement strand
CTAAAGGTGAACAACAATAACCCAAGAGGTGATCTTATGATACATATTGATAAACTAATAGAAGCAAATAAAAAAAATCACTATCGTCTATTAACACTGGTAGGTAATGAGGAAGCTAAAAAGAATGAGATAATCGAATACTTAAAAAAAGAGAAATGGCAAGTATATGATGTAGAGGAGATTGTTCTTGATTTAATAAAAGATATACCAGAAGAAAAAGTAGGTGTAAGACTGGGGGCAAAGCTTGATAGATGGGTTAAAGAGCAAGAAGGCCACATGGTCTTAACTAATGCCAACATTCTTTTTTCTCCTGAATTAAAGCAAATAGACCCAGTAGAATCCTTTAGATATGCATTAAGGGGTAATAAAGAGGCAACCCTATTTTTAGAGGCTCGCTATAAAGGGGATAGTGAAGCTGTATATTCTACACCTGATAAGGAAGATTATGCAGAAATTGATCTATCAATGGTCAAATATCATAGGTTAACAGAAGTTATTACAGGAGGTAATCAGTAATGAAAGTTAAAGACTTGCTTCAATTTGAAGAAATTAAAAAAGTTATAGATATTGATTCTGATATAAAAACTGAAAAAGATGCTACTAATACTATTAAAGAATATATTATTACTAAGGATTTAAAAGGACATTTTAAAGAGATAGCAGGAGAACTAAAAAAGCCTCAACACAATTCTTTTCAAATCATTGGAAACTATGGATCTGGTAAATCACATTTCCTTGCTGTGCTGGCAGCTATTATTGATAATCCAGAACTAGTTAAACACCTTCAAGATGAAGATTTAAGGGAAATTTTTGAAGAAAATCTAAATAGAGAGTTTGCTGTAGTCCAATTTGAATTACAACCAGGCAAACATTCCTTAAGTGATTTTTTCTATGATAGATTAGAGGATAAACTCAAAAAAAAGTATGATATCGAAATACCATCAATTGATATTAATAATATATTTGATCATAAAGAAAAGGTTAAAGAAATATTAGATAGCATAAAATCCCATAATCCACAGATGGGTCTAGTGGTCATTATTGATGAGATATCAGATTTCTTAAAAACAAAACCTAGTAAGGAATTAAAATATGCTGATATCCAGTTTATGCGGGTATTAGCTCAGGCCAGTAATTCCATGGACTTTATCTTTATGGGATCAATGCAGGAAAATATTTTTAGTAGTAATGAGTTTGTTGAAGAAGCAGAGGGTTTTGGTAGAACATCGCAAAGATATAAGATTATTACAATTTCAAAAGAAGATATTAAAAATGTCCTATCTAAAAGGGCTTTAAAAAAGGATATTAGTCAGGTAGAAGAATTAAAAGATTTGCTGGATAAATACGGTCAACAGATTCCTCAGGTACAAAACAAACTAATTCAGTTTGTAGATCTATATCCTGTACATCCCTATGTTATTGATATTTTTAATCAACTACCGTATTTTGAAAATCGAGGTATTATAGAATTTGCTACTGAGCAGGTAAAAGAAATATTGGATAGAGATTTTCCTGAGTTTGTTACATATGATAAAATTTATGACAAAATAGCAGAAAATCATAATATTAAAACACTGGATGAAATTGCTCCTGTTATCAATGCAGTTGAAGCCCTTAATAGTAAAATTGACTTATTACGTGAAGGGATGAGGGAAGATGCCAGGAAAATAATTAAGGCCTTAGCTGTG
>JBDNGI010000327.1:0-4148 GCA_041689345.1 Halanaerobiales bacterium | reverse complement strand
TTAATCAGAGTTTTCCAGCGACAGTTAAAGAAGTTATTGCTGCTAATTTATATCACTATATGGGTATTATTAAAGTGTTAAATAAAGAGTTAGAGAAAAAAATAGATAACGCATTAAGATTAGTTGATATGTATAATTATAAAAATAGACAGATTGGAAATCTTTCGGGAGGTCAACAACAGAGGGTATTTATTGCTAGAACATTGGTTACAGATCCTGAAGTTATATTTCTTGATGAACCTATGGTAGGAATAGATGCTGATTCTCAAGATGAATTTATTAGATTAATAAATAAACTTAATAAGGAATTGAATATTACTATTGTAATGGTATCACATGACATTCATGTAATTAGTAGTCAAGCAAATAAAATAGCCTGTTTTGGGGATAAAAAAATACACTTTCATATGGCTGAAGACTTTGACTATAATAGATATAGGACTGAGAGTAACAATAGTTGGATACTACCCCAACATACGCATATAAGTAGTGATAGTCATGCCTGAGGTATTTTTATATTCATTTATGCATAGGGCTTTTATAGTAGGGAATTTAATTGCTGTAATTGCACCTACAATTGGTGTTTTTTTGATACTCAAAAGATTGGCATTAATAGGCAATACCCTGTCACATGTAGCATTAGCCGGTATAGCGTTAGGTTTACTGCTGGGTATATATCCGATCTATCTTGCTATTTTGGTATCCGTCTTTGCTGCACTGGGAATTGAGAAATTACGTAGTAAATTTACTGACTATGCAGAGCTATCTTTATCGATAATCCTAGCAACTGGCTTAGGAATAGCAACTATTTTAATTAGTCTATCCAGGAATTCGTCAGGTATTATGAGTTATTTATTTGGGAGTATAACCTTAGTTACAAAAAATGATTTATATACAGTTATTCCACTTGCAATAGTTATCATTGCAGTAATTTACATCTTCTTCTATGGATTTTTTTATTTATCATTTAATGAAAAAGATGCCAGAATCGCAGGTGTTCCAGTTAAATTCTTAAATATTTTATTTATGATTATTATATCGATTACAATTGCACTATCAATGAGGATAGTAGGTGGTCTATTAATTGCTTCTCTGATAAGTATACCTGTCGCTGTATCTTTACATATTGCTCAAAGTTTCAAACAAACTATATTTTATAGTATTTTAACGGGAATAATTTCAGTAAATACTGGACTAATTTTATCTTTCTATTATGATCTAGCACCTGGTGGTACTATTATTTTGACTAATGTCTTTTGTTTTCTATTAGTAGTCTCTGTTAAACACCTAATTAAAAAAGGGGTAAGCTATGATGAATAGTAATATCTTAACTATGCAGGAATATTTGAAAAATAAAGGTATACGGATTACCAAACAGCGGCAGGCCATTCTTCAGGTTTTATTAGATAGAAGCTGTCCTTTAACTGCAAATCATATTTTTTCCCTGCTGGAAGAGCGCTTTCCACAATTAAGACTTTCTACAGTCTACCGTAATTTGAATATGTTTGTAGATAAAAATGTAGTTAGAAAAATGGAATTGAACCCTAGTAATAAGGAGAGTTATTTTGAACTTAACATTGGTGAACATCATCATCACCTTGTTTGTGTAAAGTGCAATGAGATAGTACCGCTAGATTGTCCTTTGAAGGAATATGAAAAGACTATAATAAATAAAACGGATTATATTTTGATTGATCATAAAATAAAGGTTTATGGTATCTGCCCAAAATGTAGAAAAGAATAGACAGGGGTTTTTAGGAGGTTTGCAAGGGGATACAAAAAAAACATATTAAATAATTAAAGCTGTTTACTTCTTTCTTATGTGAAAGAAGTAAACAGCTTTTTGCATAGGACATCCACTCTATTTCATAAAATCTAATATAATGGGTAGTAGCAATTTGTTATCTTATAAATTTACTAATGCAAGATTTAATCAAGAAAATATTTTAGAATATGACTTGTTAATTTTGTCTATTTCATCAATGCTTAAATTCCAATTAGCTGCATCAGCGTTTTCTCTGGCTTGCTCAGGGGTTTTAGAACCAACTAATAATGTTGTTATTCCATCTTGTTGTCTTACCCAGTTAAGAGCAACATGGGGAATGGGTTTATTATGATCTGTAGCAATCTCTTCAAGAAGGTTTACTAGTTCTTTGACTCGACTCCATTGAGGTTCTTGAAAATATGGATAGAAATTATTCCTCTGGTCTCCTTCTTTTAGTTTAGGTGTTTGCTTTGTATATTTACCTGTTAAAATTCCTCCACCTAATGGACCATATGCTAATACTCCGATATTATTTTTATGAACATATTGTAAATCATCTTCAAAACCCCTTTGTAGGATTGAATACTGGGGTTGTATACTTACAATGTCAGTCATTTTTTGTATTTTATTCATTAAATCCTGATCAAAATTGGACACTCCCAGATACTTAAATTTACCTTCTTTTTGTAATTTATTCAATTCAGTTACTGTATCTTCAAGTGGAGTTTTTGGGTCTGGCCAATGGATTTGATATAGGTCTATTACATCTATATTTAGTCTATCTAAAGAGGTTTCCAGCTGTTTTCTGATAGTGGTTGGTTTTAAATCCCTGATAAAATTACCGTTTTCTTTATATACACCACACTTAGTAGCTATAATAACCTTATCTTGATAACCCTTTATTGCTTTGCCTACTATTTCTTCGGCATGTCCACTACCATAAGCTGGTGCTGTATCAATTAAATTAATACCAGCTTCTATACCAGCTCTAAGTGCATCAATTGATTTTGAATCATCAACATCTCCATAAAAGTCATTTCCAATAGCCCATGTGCCTAACGCAATTGTAGATACTTTTAAATTACTTGATCCTAACTTTCGATATTCCATAAAAATTACCACCTTTCTTAAGTACTTGTTCGAAAATACATAATTCTTAGTATAGATTATGAGTTTCCGAACAAACTCTTTAATGTTTAAAAAATTTATTTTCTGTTTTTTATTTTACCATTATATATTATTAATAACAGTTGTTTATATTACAATAATCTTGTTAGATTATTTGTATAAGGCTAGATATTATATTATAGCTGGTATATAATAATATTAGTATTTCTATTTGTAAATCCTTAAATGTTGACACATAGATCTGAGATTTTACTTAGCTATTTAGTTGCAATACTAATATTTAGGGTATGATCTTGAATGGGTTAGCATAACAGTAAGATTTGTTATTTTGTAATTATTAGTTTAAGGGGGATCTAGTTTGCTACTTGTTAAAAAAGTTGGGCCACGTGGTCTTTTGTTTATGTATGACGAACTTGCCAAAAGTGATTATGATTGTATTACAAATGTCTTTGTAATTATCGGTACAGCAAAGTATTTTATTTGTGATACATATCTGGGTTCCTCATATATGCAAGAAATCAAAGCCTATCTGGAGAAGAGACATGGAGTTAAAGAGTATATTGTTTTTAATTCACATAGTCATTGGGATCATATCTGGGGAAATAGTGAGTTTAAAGATAATCTAATTATAGCACATGAAAGTTGTAGGGAATTAATCCAAAAAAATGGCAAACAGGAGTTGCTTGACCATTATAAGGATTTTGCCCGTGAAGAGATTGAAATAGTTTTGCCAAATCTCCCTTTTAAGGATAGTATTATCTTTGAAAGCGAGGGTATTGAATTCTTTTACTCTCCCGGACACTCTATAGATTCTGCTTCTTGTTATGATTATAAGACAAAGTTGTTATTTGTTGCCGATAATGTAGATGACCCTATACCTACATATATGGATTGGGATAATCTAAGGGCTTATCGTGATACATTAAGGGATTATCTAAATAGGGACCTGGATTATATAGTCCAGAGTCATGGAGACGAACTAAGCATTGAGATTGTTAAACAGAACATTGAATATTTAAGTAAGCGTATTAATAACAAAAGAGTCTAACCAAAGTCTGGTTTAAGATAGAAGGCTAAACCCTTCATAGCGCCAGGTAAAGAAACAGATCTAACAATAAGCAGTAAAATAATAACTAGTAATAGAGGCATTAGAATTTTAACCACTTTTTGTATCCCTTTTATTACTCCCGCACTTATAACCAAAATAGTAAGTCCCATAAATACTGCGTGCCAGAAGATGGGTTCACCTAAACTA
>JBDNGI010000326.1:0-7818 GCA_041689345.1 Halanaerobiales bacterium | reverse complement strand
TGTTAAAGAAATGGCTATTGGTTTATTAGAACTATACGCCGGGAGAGAAACTGTGAAGGGGTATTCTTTTTCGGAAGATACGGTGTGGCAACAAGAGTTTGAAGAGGTATTTTCATATGAAGAGACTCCTGATCAGGAGAAGGCTATTATAGATGTCAAACAGGATATGGAGGATGACTCTCCTATGGATAGATTACTATGTGGTGATGTGGGATATGGCAAAACTGAAGTTGCTATCAGGGCTGCTTTTAAAACTGTTATGGAAGGTAAACAAACAGCTATTTTAGTCCCTACAACTATTTTGGCGCAACAACATTTAAATACCTTTAAGAATAGAATGGAAAGTTATCCTATTAATATAGAGATGATTAGTAGATTTAGGACAGCTCGCCAACAAAAAGAAATACTTAAGAAATTGGCCTTAGGAGAGGTAGATATAGTTATTGGTACACACCGCTTATTATCAAAGGATATTATATTTGATGACTTAGGTTTATTAATAGTTGATGAAGAACAGCGTTTTGGTGTAACTCATAAAGAAAAATTGAAAGATTTTAAGCGAAATGTCGATGTGCTTACAATGACAGCTACACCAATCCCTCGTACACTTCATATGGCTCTTGTGGGTGTTAGAGATATGAGTGTTATTGAAACACCACCAGAAAATCGTTATCCTATAAGAACCTATATCAGGGAGTTTAATTCAGAATTAATTAGGGATGCAATTCGAAAAGAACTAGCCCGTGATGGACAGATATATTTTGTTCATAATCGAGTTGAAGATATTGAAGAAAAAGCTAATCTTAGAAAAAAATTAGTACCAAAATGTAGAGTGGCTGTTGCTCATGGGCAGATGAATGAACACAAGTTGGAGAAGATGATGATGAACTTTTATCATCAACAATATGATGTATTAGTTTGTACAACTATTATTGAAACTGGCCTTGATGTACCGACTGTAAATACAATTATAATTAATAGGGCTGAGCAGATGGGGCTTGCTCAACTTTATCAATTGCGTGGTCGTGTTGGTCGTTCTAATAAAATAGCCTATGCCTATTTAATGTATGAAAAAGATCGTATTTTACCAGAGATAGCAGAAAAGCGTTTGAAGGCAATTAAAGAGTTTACTAATCTTGGTTCTGGCTTCAAGATAGCAATGAGAGACCTGGAGATCCGCGGTGCCGGTAATTTGTTAGGGGCAGAACAACACGGGCATATTGCCTCGGTTGGATTTTCACTGTATTGTAAGCTCTTGGATGATGCTGTGGGTGAATTAAAAGGTAAGAATCTTGATGATAAAAAAGAAGTAGAGGTTAAATATAACATAGATGCATATATACCAGAACAGTATATTCCTGATTCTCAACAGAAAATAGAAATCTATAAGAAGATTGCAAAAATGAAAAAAGAAAGTGATTTTACAGATATAATTGATGAGCTGATAGATAGATTTGGTGAGCCACCTGAAGCGGTAATGAACTTAATTAGAATAAGCCAAATCAAGATAAAAGCAGGTCTTTTGGGAATAAGAAAGATAACTCAAAAAAAAGGTATTTTTAATTGTAAGTTTTCAAATCAAGATAAATTTGATGGAAAAGTAATAGTTCAATTGGTAGAAAAGCATCGCAAGAACATAAAGATTAGGACTGGCAATGAACCAATAATTGGAATACGGGCTACTAATATGGATGTCCTTGAAGAGGTTATAAATGATTATTATAATTTGACTTATACAAAATAAGCTACATTTGTATTATTTGGCCAAGATGGTATAAATCTACCTTCTGCGGGAATGCTAGTAATATCAACTTATCCTTTTGTTTAGCTCTTAGAAGGGGGTTGTATTATAACTCCAAGGAGGTGAATGCTGGATTGCCCAGCAAAACATGAAAGCAACAGGTATTGTTAGAAGAATTGATGATCTGGGCAGGGTCGTTATACCAAAAGAAATCAGGAGAACAATGCGAATTAGAGAGGGTGAACCCTTAGAAATATTTGTAGACAGAGAGGGTGAAGTTATTCTCAAAAAATATTCTCCTATAGGTGAATTAAGCGAATTTGCACAGGAATATGCGGATGCTTTAGCTGAGGAAACAGATCATGGTGTTTTTGTTTTAGATCGGGATGTTGTGATTGCTGTTTCAGGAGTTCAGCGGAAGGTATTTTTAGAAAAACAAATTAGTCCGGAAGCTGAAAAGATTATGGAAAATAGAAGACACAAAATAATAAATGGAAAAGGTGCTGATGCTTTTTGTCAAGGTGTTGGTGATATTGATGATTATTCTTTCTCATCATCGGTTTTGGCTCCGATAATTGTAGAAGGTGATCCTATTGGTGTTGTGGTTATGAGTACCAAAGAAGGCGATAAAGAAGTTGGTGAGTTGGAGACAAAATTAGTAACTACGGCAGCGTCTTTTTTGGCAAAACAGATGGAGCAATAATAATTTACTTATTCCCCCCCCCCTCATATTGAGGGGGACTTAAAAGAGGTACAACATAACTATTATAAGTTCTATATACAAGTTACTAATTTAGCTATATTAAAGATAAGAGACAGGGAGTTGTTTAATAATATTAGATTTTTTTATTAATACATTAAAAAAACTATACCGGTTAAAATATTATCTAGCTTAGATGAAATTTAAAGGGGAGTAATTTAGGATGGCTGAGGGGAAGAGCAAGAGCTTTATAAAAGGTGCAGCGATTTTATCAATAGCAGGTTTGATTGCTAAAGTTATGGGTTTTGCCTACCGAATAATATTGGCCAGGATTTTAAAAGCAGATGGTATAGCACTATATGCATTAGCTTATCCGATTTATACAACTTTGTTGGTAGTTTCTCGTTCTGGTATACCTGTTTCGCTGGCTAAATTAGTATCAGATAGAATTGCTAAAGGTGAGCGGAGAAATGCCTTTAATATATTTAAAGTCGGTAGAAAATTAAGTATTATTGTTGGTTTGTTTTTCTCTATCGTGATGGCTGTTTTAGCTAAACCCCTTGTTAATATTTTGGGATGGGAAGCAGATGCCTTTTATCCTGTACTAGCTTTATCACCAGCTATATTTATCGTATCTATTATGGCTACTTATAGGGGTTTTTTTCAGGGTTTGCAGAATATGAAACCTACCGCTTATTCACAAATAATAGAACAATTTATTAGAATGATAACTATGATAGTGCTTGTTTACTATCTGACTGCTTATGGTTATGGAAAGGGTTTAGCCGCTGCTGGGGCAACATTCGGGGCTGTAACCGGATCTATTGCTGGACTTTTGACTCTACTTTTTATATACTATAAAAAGAGAAAAGAGATTTGGAAATATGTACAGATAGGTTCCATAGAAAATATAGATAGTTGGAAAGTTAGTAAGGAAATAGCTCAAATAGGAATACCAGTTACTATTGCAGCACTAGTTCAACCACTTATGAATCTGGTTGATGCAACTATTGTTCCGAAAAGATTACTGGCAGCTGGATTTTCTGTTGGACAGGCTAGTATTTTTTATGGACAATTTCAAGGTTTTGCTATGGTCCTGGTTAATTTCCCTACAATTCTTACAATATCTTTGGCAGCTAGCCTTGTACCTTCTATTTCAGAGGCTTTTGCTTTGAAAAGAGAAGATTTGATTAAGCGAAGAACTCAAACTGCTTTAAGATTAGCTATAATATTAGGACTACCTTCTTCAGTGGGTCTATATTTATTGGCTAGACCACTGACTACTGTTATTTTTGATTCCGTTGGTGCTGCGATACCATTAAGGATAGTTTCATGGGGTGTATTTTTTATAGCCCTGCAGCAGATAACATCAGCTATATTACATGGTAGTGGAAAGAATAGGATTCCTGCCTGGAATCTTTTAATTGGTGCTATTAGCAATGGATTTTTAAATTACTATTTGACTGCTCAAGCCAATATTGGAATAAAAGGTGCTGCTTTTGGGACAGTTATTGGGTTTGCAGTTGCTGCGGTGTTAAATATAATATTTGTACGTAAATATACTCACTTTAAATTTAAATTTTCAGAGATTTTATTAAAGCCATTGATAGCTGTTTCTATAATGGGCATAGTTGTATATCAGGGATTTAATTCATTAAATAAATATTTAGCAATTGTTACAGAATATAATTTGCAGATTGCTACTTTTGCGATTGTCTTTCTTGCAGTTATTATTTACTTTATATTGTTACTATTATTAAATGAGATTAGCTACAATGATATTATATTACTGCCTGCTGGGGAGAAAATTGCCGAAAAACTAAAAAAAATTGGATTGGTGAGGAAGAGATAATGAATAAGAAAGATCTTGAACTTGAATTATGGCGTTTAGTTGACATTATGGAAAAATTAAGGAGTCCAGAGGGTTGCCCCTGGGATAAAGAACAAACCCTTGATTCGCTAAAACCCTATATAGTAGAAGAAACTTATGAAGTTATTGAGGCTTTACAAAAAAAAGATATGGTTTTGCTTAAAGAGGAACTGGGAGATGTTTTATTACAAATAGTATTTCAGGCTCAGGTTGCAAGAGAAGAGGGAAATTTTACTCTAATTGATATTTTTAAGGGGATTAATGATAAATTAATTCGCAGACATCCCCATGTTTTTTCTAATTTGGAGGCTGCTACTCCTGAGGAAGTCAGTTTACTTTGGAATCAAGTAAAAAAGTCAGAAAAAGGGAATTTAATAGAAGAGTCTCTCTTAGATAATCTTTCTACCAGTCAGCCATCTTTAAACCAAGCTGTAGAAGTACAGGAAAAAGCCGCTGAAGTAGGCTTTGATTGGGACAATATTCGAGACGTACTAGAAAAAGTAAGAGAGGAAATTGATGAAGTTGAAGAAGCTATAGCTAGTGATAATAAAGAAGAGGCAGCCTTGGAGATTGGTGATTTATTATTTTCAGTTGTCAATTTGGCTCGTTTTATAGATACAAATCCTGAGATAGCTTTATTTACGACTATACTTAAATTTAAGGATAGATTTAAACATATTGAGAAGTCTGTAAAAATGAATGGTAATAAGTTGGAAGATATGAGCCTAGAGGAACTAGATAATTATTGGGAAGAAGCTAAAAAAATTATGGAATAAGGGAGGATTAATTGATGAAAAAAAATATAGTTATTATTTTTAGTCTATTATTGTTTGCTTTTTTTTCTTTATTTATAAATGCACAGGAATTTGATCTGGATATAGGTGCAGCTATCTTAATTGACGCAGAAACTGGTCAAGTGATCTATGAGAAAAATGCTGATAAACAGCTCCCTCCTGCTAGTATCACTAAAATAATGACACTATTAGTGGCTATGGAGCAGATAGAAAAAGGAGAAATGAGTCTGAAAGATGAAGTGACTATAAGTAAATTAGCAGATTCAATGGGGGGGTCACAGATATTTTTAAAGGCTGGAACCAGGGTTAAACTTGCTGATCTTTTAAAAGCGGTTACAATTGCTTCGGGGAATGATGCCAGTGTAGCTGTAGCGGAGGCGACTGCGGGTACATATGGTAATTTTGTCAGTTGGATGAATGATAGGGCTGATAGTTTGGGTATGGAAAATACGCATTTTGAAAATACAACCGGATTACCTACTGAGTCTGGTAAGCATTATTCATCAGCCCGGGATATGGCAACGATGGCAAGGGAGTTAGTAAAACATCCTCAGATTTTAGAATGGGCTTCTATTTGGCATGAGATGCTACAATTACCCACTAGAAAAGCTGTTCTTACTAATACAAATAAGTTAATAAGATCATATCCTGGTATGGATGGGTTAAAGACTGGTCATACTCAGGAAGCTGGTTTTTGCCTTGCTGCAACAGCTGCTAGAAATAATATGAGATTGATTTCAGTGGTTTTGAATGCAGAAACTGAAAAAGAACGTGAAGAAGTAACAGCGCGTTTGCTGGATTATGGATTTAATGCTTTTAATAAGGAACTTATTATTTCTAAAGGTGATGAAGTACAGAATATCGAAGTTCCTAACGGTAAAAAGACAGTTACTACTGCTCAGGCTGCTGAGGATCTGTATGTCGTTGTAAAGAGGGGTACAAAAGATACCATTACTAAAAAGATAAGTATTATGGAAAAATTGAAGGCACCAATTAAGAAAGGTAAGGTGATTGGTGAAGAATTAATAGTACAGGAAGGAAAAGTATTAGCAAAGGTCGATTTACTAGCTGTAGAAGATATAGAAAAGGCAGGTTTGTTGACTAGGATATGGAGATCTTTTGTTAATTGGGTTGGTGGATTGATTGAAGGACTTCTTGGCTAAATTTATATTTTCGCCTTCATATAATTAAGTGTCGTAAAACGTATATTAAACCTACCAGATATAAATTTAAGGTAGGTTTTTTTTGTACAATTTTATTGAATAATTTTGTATGTTTAATGATAAACTATTTATATTCCACTTGATCACTAGATTAACACTAGGTGAAATATATTATGTACAAAAAGTGAAGGGGGTACTTTAATTGGGGAAACGCTATATAATTATATTAGCTGTAATTTTGAGTATAGTATTGTTATTGGTTGGATGTGATCAAACAAGAGTTAAAGGAGTTAGGCAAAGAAATAAATTGAAGTCTGAACCTGACATTGTGGTTAAATTAAATAACGGGCAGGATAAAAACTTGAAGTTTGAAGAATATATTACAGGTGTTGTAGCAGGTGAAATGAAGCAAGGTTGGCCTGAAAATGCGTATGCTGCACAGGCTATAATTGCTCGTACTTTTGCACTTATGTATATGAATGAAAATAATACAAATGTTATAAGTGGTAGTTATAAGTATGCACAGGAGTATAAACCTGAGAATATAACAGCTGAATTAACAGAAGCGGTAAAGAAAACCAGAGGTGAAGTAGTAGTATATAAAGATGATTATATAAAAGGCTGGTTTCATTCTAGCGCTGCTGGCCAAACGACTTCAGCAAAGGTTGGGCTTGATTTTCAAGATGCAGAGCCGCCATACATTACCAGTGTAGACTCTCCAGATGATCAGGCCCCTGCAGATATAAAGAAATGGAGTAGTTCTTTTACAGTATCAGAAATTAATGAAGCCTTGAAAAAAACGGGAAATAGTATTGGCGGGTTGAACAACATAGAAATTGTAAGTAAAGACAAAACTGGTAGAGTCATTGATTTTAAATTTACTGGTAGTAGTGGTAGTGCTATAGTAAAAGCTGCAAATTTTCGAAATCAGTTAGATCCAAAAAGTTTAAAGTCTACAAAGATTTCTGAGATTAGTAAAACTGAGCAAGGATATAGATTTGTCGGTTCTGGTTTTGGGCATGGGGTAGGTATGAGCCAATGGGGTGCATATGCCTTCGCTAAACAAGGGAAGTCGTCTGAAGAGATTGTTAACCATTATTTTAAAGATGTAGAAATTGTTAAGGAGTATGAATAGAACACTTATTCTTAACAGGCCTACTTCACTTTGCGATTTTATTTTATTAAATATTATAAAATAATCCTTGACAGTGAAACAGATATTTGTTAAGATAACTCTTGTCGTCTGGAAAAAACGGCCCAGAAAACTTTTGCTTGAGAGTAGGACAACCCTCTTTCCGGGGTAATTAAGTGATTTCTAAGTGAAGGATAAAAAAATCCTTGACAGGAAATACTAAAGATGTTATTATAACTTCTGTCGCCGAAAAAAAGCGATATCTTGTTGAAACTGAGAGTTGTTCTTTTAAAGGAAGCAGTAATATTAAAATCTATATTAAATTGATTTTAAAAGTTTTCAAAAAAACACTTGACAGTATTCGACAGAGATGATAAGATATTAAATGTCGCTGCTAAATAACACTAAACAAAAGACA
>JBDNGI010000325.1:0-4887 GCA_041689345.1 Halanaerobiales bacterium | reverse complement strand
GAATTAACACTTTTCTGTGAGCGAGGTAATATCTGTAAATGCGGTCACTTAAAAAGGAAATTCCTATACTTTTAAATTAAGGATTTAAATACTATTTAGTTTCACAAATTCACATATTCAGCATTACCCCCTATTCGTGACATTCATTACATAAAATAAACACCAAATAAGATAGGAGATTTTAATATGTTAGCAGAAGAACGCAGACAGGAAATTTTGAATATCGTTAATGCTGAAGGAAGTGTTCATGTATCAGAATTAAGTAAAAAAATGAATGTAACAGAAGAAACAATTCGAAGAGACCTGGAAACACTTGATCAACAGCAATTATTAAAACGAACCCACGGCGGGGCTGTGGCTCTAGAAAATAACAGACTAGAATTATCCTTTAACCTGAGAAAAGATAAAAATTCAAAAGAAAAAAAAGAAATAGCTCGAAAGGCCATTTCTCTGATTAATCCTGGTGATACTATTTTTATGGATGCCAGTAGTACTTCCCTATATTTAGCACGTAAATTAATAAATATGGACCACATTACAATTATTACAAATTCTATAGGTATCATGTTCACTCTGGCAGAAAATAAAAACATAAACATTATTTCTACAGGAGGAACCCTGAGAGCTCATTCACTTTCCTTCGTGGGACCATTAACAAATGGAACAATAGATAAATACTTTGCCGACAAAATATTTGCTTCCTGCAAAGGCATCTCCCCAGAACACGGGGCTACTGACTCCAACGAACTGGAAATAGAAGTTAAAAAGAAGATGGTAAAACAATCACAACAGGTTATTATCCTGGCTGACCAGAACAAATTTAGTCAGGTAGGTTTAAGCCAGTTTGCGGCCGCTAACCAGATAAATTACTTAATAACTAACAATGATATTAATTCAAATTTAATGGGTAGATACTCTACTACTAATATAAAAATAATATAATATACGTCAGATCTCTTAACTAATCATCACTTTCACCTGTTAAGATATGCTTAAATAATACACAATTCTAGTTAATCCTTCTTTTAGCTTTTTTATAAATGTTTTCTCTATACCCAACTAATATAACTAATACAATGTTTTCTTTATCAATAATAGTATATATTGCCCTACCTTCTCCTCCAGAAAGGATAAAATGTAATGAATAATACCCTATCAATTTACCAGTAAGAGGTTTACCTAAAAACGGATTATTTTGCAGCTGCTTTAGCTTATTTATAACCTTATTTTTGTCTTGAGTAGAACCTAATTTTTTTAAGTCCTTTTTTACTTTTTTTGTTATATGAACTTCAATATTCATTATTTTCATCGTTTTCTGCAACATAATTATTAATGTTTATAGTTTCACCTTTATAAAAGTCCTCTTTAGCTTTTTTACCTAATTGTAATATAGATTTAACTACCTTTGGGTCTTTTAACTCTTCATCAGTAAATATATTTGCTTTATTAATTTTCTTAGCATCAGGATCTATTACAAGATAATCTCCAGATTCTATATTCCATTTTTTTCTTAATTCTACTGGAATTGTTATTCTTCCTCTATCATCAATTTGTAATAACAATCTATTCATCAGTTCCACCTCCGAATGGGAATATGGGTAATGCCTATATATATTATACAATACACTGAAAATATTTGCAATCATTTTTCTATCATCGGTTTCTTCCAATTTATTTTCTAACTTACTCCATATAATCTTCTTCAATTCCTGATATTCCTCTTTTAAAGCAAGATTATCAAGACATTCAGAATCCTCTTTTATGTTATACAATTACTTTTTTCACAATCAACTAAAACATGTATTGTTTCTGCTCCAGCCTCATTCCTTATTTTAAAGGCCTGATCTATCCTGCTTAATAGTAATTTATCTGTTACTATCTCTGAAGTATTTACTAATCCATCTAATACCATCTGAATTCCTTCCTGCAAGAAACGCCGCATATCAATATCCCGCCTTGGTTCAGTTGAGTATATTTCCAATCTTTTACGATGAACCTTAAAGAAATCTATCGGCTTATTGCAAATCCCGATACAACCATACATTATAATTTTGCCACCAGTAATTGCCGCATCAATAGCATCAACCATACCATCACCTTCCAGCAAACATGGTATTACGATATCACATCCTTCAGGAAAATCTTCACCCACTACTTCCATAGTTTGAGAATCTGCTGTAGGCATTTTATAAGTATTTGTAACACCATATTTACGTGCCAGAGCCAAATTCTTGTCATAAAGATCAGTTACTACCAAATTTTTAGGACTATATAGTTTTAATACCTGAGTTATAGTCAGTCCACTAACCCCTTGACCCATAATAAGCACATTTTTGCTGTGATCTATCTGAGATAATTCAGCAGTATGAATTACCCCAGGCAATATCTCTATCAGACTAGTTTCTTCTACAGGGAAAATATCAGGCAACACCTTAACATTAAAGGGTTTACAGACAATATATTCAAAGACCAGGCCCTGGGTTAGCGGCAGTTAGCTATCGGATAAATATTAATCTTACTTTAGTGATTATTTCTATACTCAGAAGGGGTTTGTCCGTTTATTTTTTTAAAAATTTTGTTAAAAAATTTAATATCTCTATAACCAATCTCTCCGGCAATATCAATTACTTTTTTATTAGTTTTTCGTAACAATCTACAGGCCTCTTCTATTCTTAATTTTTGTATATATTCAGTCACATTCATACCTGTATAGTCTTTAAAAATAGAGGAAAAATAGTTAGGACTTAATATAGCAATATTAGCCAATTTCTTTAATCTAATATCAGCAGAATAATTATCCTTCATATGGGAAATAGCCTTTTCAATCAACTGCCGCCTTTGGATGTTAATTTCATCGACATTTTTTTTGCTAGACTGCCATAATCGAAATATATTTATTAGTAATTCTATTAGATAGGCACGTAGTAAATCATGATAACCCGCTAATTTCAGATTATATTCCTTATACATCTTTTCTTACAATTCCTCTATATCTTTACTCTCTCCTTCAAGCAACTTTATATCTGCCTGTCCTTCATTCTCTTCTGGAAATAGGGAACGAAAAAGAAAATGGTGAGTTAATTCACTAAAGTCTTTACAATTTTCCAATGAATAATCCAAAAAATCTGGTACAAAAATACAGTTATAGACTATCAATTTAGATTGATCAGATAATGAACGAAACTCATGAGGGACATTATAATTAATTAAAAACAAATCTCCCCGATTTACTTCATACTCTCTATCTCCTATTAAATGAGACCCCTTACCCCTGGCTACATAAGCAATCTCTATAAAGTTATGGGCATGAAGATGAGGTTCTACTTGCTCTGTGGCCCGATTAATATATACTTTTTCTCCGTCCTGAAAAAATTTATCTCCATCTGCATAATATGCTAATCCTTTATTCATGAATATCCCCCCATACTAATCATAATATAACCCCATGAAAAAATAAAGAAATTTATATAAAATAAATATATAAATAGATAAATAAAATTGTACACAAATCTATAGAAACAAACTGGCTCAATTTACAGAACTTAATTAAAAATGGAGGTATCTTAAATGAATAAAGACCAATTTAAAAATCCTGATCCAATATATCGTCCGGCTCCCTTTTGGAGTTGGAATGATAAACTGGATAAAGAAGAGTTGGAAAGACAGATTCAGGAGATGGCTGACAAAGGTTGGGGGAGCTACTTTATGCACTCCCGGGTAGGACTTGTCACCGAATACCTATCTGACGAATGGATGGAACTTGTAAAAGCCTGTGCTGAAAAGGCCAAAGAGACCAATACCTATGCCTGGCTGTATGATGAAGACAAATGGCCCTCTGGCTTTGCCGGGGGTAAAGTGGCTAAACATAAAGAATACAGAAGTCGAGCCCTGGTTTTATTAAAGGAAGACCAGATAACTACTAATGATACTATTTTAACAGATTATCACCATAACCAACAAACTCTATTTATCTGTAAACGTATCTCTCCTCTGGGTAATACCTGGTTTAATGGAACATCTTATGTCGATCTAATGAATCCAAAAGCAGTTAAAGCCTTTCTGGAAGCAACTCACGAAAAATATAAGGAAAGCTGTAGTAAATACTTCGGTAAAGAGATACCAGGTATTTTTACTGATGAGCCCTGTTATTTGATGGAAAACCACTATGATGTACCAGTTCTACCCTGGTCAGACTACCTAACTGATTATTTTAGTAAGCTTAATAATTATAATATCGAAGATTATTTAATCGAACTATTCTTTGATATCAATGACTATCAGAAAGTACGTTATGACTTTTTTAATACAGCCACTCAATTATTTTTAGAAAGCTTTACTAAACAATACTATGCTTGGTGTGAAGAAAACAATCTAAAAATGACCGGTCACTTTATGGCTGAAGATAATCTAAGTTATCAAACCCAATGGATTGGTGCTGCTATGCCCCACTATGAATTTATGCATTGGCCGGGAATTGACAAGTTAGGCCGTCACTTGGAACAATTAGTTACAGTAAAACAGGTAACTTCAGTAGCAGACCAACTAGGTAAAGAGCGTTCCTTCTCTGAAGTTTTCGGTTGTGTTGGCCAACAGGTTAGTTTCTATCACCGCAAATGGATTGCTGATTGGCAGGCAGCCCTGGGGATAAGCTTTGTTAATCATCATCTCTCCCTCTATTCAATGCGTGGGGAAAGGAAACGAGATTACCCTGCTAACTTATATTATCAACAACCCTGGTGGGATAATGAGAAAGAATTCGCCGACTATATCGGCCGTCTAAGCTATACCGTTGCAGAGGGTAAGCGAGAAGTAGATATACTGCTAATCCATCCTGTTGCTAGTGTCTGGTGTGAATATTCCCCACTTCATAAAAAGAATAATTTAATG
>JBDNGI010000324.1:0-8131 GCA_041689345.1 Halanaerobiales bacterium | reverse complement strand
CTCCGTACCTTGGTCCAAAATATAATTATATATTTTACTCAAACTTCGCAGATGAATTTATCGCATAAAGCCTGATTAGCCATAACTGCGAAGTTCCAGTTATAATTTACTGTAGGCAGTATTCCATCTTTCTTTTCTTATCTTTTCTTATCTTTTCTATTTTTTTGATGAAAGAAATTTACTTAACTGCTCTACTTCCATAGCATTTATAATATCATCTTTTTCCAACCAGCCGCGTCTAGCAACAGCTACCCCTAATAACATATCATCAAACTCTGAAAGATGATGTGAGTCTGTATTGATAGCTATTTTTATTCCCTTGCTTTTTGCCTGCTTGGATATTACATCATCTATATCCAGACGATATGGTGAAGCATTAATTTCTAGACAGGTCCCTGTTTCAACAGCCTTATCTATAACCCTATCTACAGCAACAGGGTATGATTCCCGCTTTTTTATAATTCGCCCCCGTAAATGGCCAATTATATTGACATAGGGATTTTCCATTGCCTTGATAATTCTAGAGGTGATCTGTTCTTTACTCTGATTAAAACCCGAGTGTATTGAGGCAATTACCAGATCTAGCTTTGCTAATATATCATCAGGGTAATCCAGGTCGCCATTAAAATCAATATCAACTTCAATCCCTTTAAATATTTTAATATCATCATATTTCTCCTGTAATCCATCTATCTCATCTAACTGTTCCAATAGACTTTCTGTAGACATTCCATGGGCCACTCTCAATGATTGGGAGTGATCTGTGATAGCTATATAATTATAGCCCCTTTTCCTGGCCTCTCCTATCAATTCTTCTATTGTATATGCACCATCAGTATAACGGCTGTGCATATGCAGATCACCTTTGATATCCTTAAATTTAACACTGTCAGGCAATTTTCCTTCTTCGTCCGCCTCTACTTCACCTCTATCTTCTCGCAATTCTGGTATTACATACTCAAGGTCCAAGGCGTGATATATATCTGTTTCATCCCTTAATTCGATCCTCTCTTCACCATTAAAAAGACCATATTCATTTAACTTAAGCCCATATTTTTTTGCTCTTTCCCTCATTTTAACATTATGTTCTTTAGAACCGGTAAAATATTGTAATGCTGCCGGAAACTCCTCTTCATTGACAACTCGTAAATCAACTTGAAAATTGTCTTCAGTCAAAATACTTGTCTTTTTATTACCTTTTACTATAACTTCTTTTACAAAGGGGGCTTCCACAAATAAATCACTGACCTCCTGCCCGAAATCACTAGTAGCAAGTATATCAATATCCCCTATTAATTCCTTACGTCTCCGCGTACTTCCTGCAGTTTCTAGAGAGCTTATTTTATCGCTTTTCTCTAAATATTGCTTAATTTCTTCTGACTTTAACAAGGCTTTATATAAAATATGAACCTGGCGATAATCCTCATAATTTTCTAAGGACTTTAATAATTTCTCTTCACTCTTTTCACCAAAACCCTTAAGTTCCCTTACTTTACCATCTTTTAAAGACTTTTTCAGACTCCCTATATCAACAATAGACAATTCCTCGTACAATTGATGTGCCCTTTTAGGCCCAAGCCCTGGAATATTTATTAATTCTAATAAACCATCTGGCAGTTCTCCTCTGATCTCTTCAAGCTGTGGACTATATCCTTCTTCCAATATTTCCCTAATAGTATTCGCTATTCCTTTACCGATACCTTTTATCTTTTCCAATTCACCCTGTTCACAAAGTATATGCAATTCCTGATCTATCTCTGTTATGCGGCGTGATGCATTTTGATATGCCCTTACCTTAAATTTATTTTCACCATTTATCTTCATGAGATTAGCTAACTCGTTCAGTATTGAGGCAATCTCTTTATTAGTCATATCAGCCATAATGGTATCCTCCTATATTACTGCTTCTAGTCTGTGTTCAAAAAGCTAGAGATTATATATTCCGGGATGTTAAGGTTGTACCGTTGAGTGCTGGATTATATAATCCAGAGTATCTGCTGTGACTTTTTGAGTAGACTCTTCTATTATCACAAAAAAATAACCCCATTGCAAGTACAACAGGATTTTAAAATTTAAATATATTTTGTAAACTGTTTTGTAAAAATGGTGTCATGCCCAATATTCTGGCTGCTAATATGGAATCATTAATATGTTCGGCTAATGATGAATAAGGAACATGTGATAACATTAATACAAGTAAATATGAAACTATAAAACCCTTTAACAATCCTAGAACAGCTCCTGCTGCATGGTCTACAGGCTTTAAAAACAGGGCATCTAATATCTTTTTGCTGATAAACCCTAGAACATGCACAAATATATTTATTACTATAAATAAAATAGCAAAACTAATAAACTGTAACATGGCAGGCGAAACTTGCATATATGGTTCTATTACTGCTATAAATTCATAGTAATAATTCATTGATATAATTAATGCAAATATAATACCCAAAATGGTACTGGTTTGTTTGATAAACCCTTTACTATAACCACCAATTATGAAGTATACAAGCATAATTAGGATTATTATATCAATAACTGTAATAACCAATTATTTATCATCCTCCTCCAGGAGACTGAGAAGTTCATCATATTCCTTATTCATTTCTTTATACTTCTCCCTCAGATTTTTGTTCTCTATTTCAGCTAATTTTAAATCCTCTATTTTATTATTATAAAGATCCTTCAATTTATAATATTCATCAGTAATGTTCATAATAGCCAAACCTAATATCCTCTGACGAGAAAGGCGGGGATAAGCACGTAATATCTCTTCACCAATTAGATTTATATGGTTTGATAGATTATTAACATAATCGTCTGATAAATTACCGACAATTACCATTTCCTCACCTAATATTTTAATGGTAAATCTATTCTTATGCTTATCCTCTATTGCCATTTTTATTCATCTCCCAAAAAATTTTCAATATCTCTACTATTATTAATTTCACTATTCAATTAAAAATTCCTGCTTACTATTTTAAATTCCTCTTATTTTAGCAGCAAATTTATTTTCCAGCCCCTTTACAATACTATTAAATAGTTTATTTACCTCTTCATCCCGTAAAGTTCGGTCTCCAGCCTGGAATAATAATTTAAAGGCAATACTCTTTTTGTTTTCTGGTATCTGATCTCCCTGATAAAGATCAAATACATCTGCATCTTTCAATAATTCTCCACCTTTTTTCACAATAAGCTTTAATAAATCAGCTGACTTTATATTTTTTTCTACCAGTACAGCAAGATCCCTTTCAGCTGCTGGATAACGGGGGAGATCTTTATAACGTTGAATTAAATTTACTTTATCCAGTATTTTATCTATATTTAATTGAAAGACAGCGGTTCTTTCTTTTAAATCCAACTCTTCAATGATATCTGTTAATACTTCACCAATAATTCCTAATTTCTGGTCTCCCGAGATTATAGTTGCGGTACGACCTTGATGCAGATAAGATACTTGTGATGTCTTAAATTCTATATCTATCAGACCAATACGTTCAAAGTATGTCTCTAATATGCCTTTCAAATAAAAGAAATCCGGGGCCCCAGAATTCCAACCATCTTCTTGATAACCCATACTTGCACCTGCAAGTTTTGCAAACTGTATATAAGGCTCTTTACCCTCTTGTTGAAAATATATATTTCCCAGTTCAAAAATACTCATTTTATCTAATTGTCGTTTAGCATTTTTAGATAAAACATCTAAAATACCAGGAACCATAGAAGTTCGCATTATAGCATAAGCCTCATTCAAAGTATTTTTGACATGTACCCATTTCCTGAGGATACTATCATTGGCAAGTTGCAGTATTTTATAACTATCTTCTCCTGCCAAACTAAAATTAATGACCTCATCTAACCCGGCAGCCAACATAAACTCTTTGCTAATATCCTCAAATTTCTGTTTAAAACTCTTACCACCCTGCTGGTTCCCCGCTGGTTTTGTAACTGGTATATTATTATAACCATACATTCGAGCTACTTCCTCTATAAGATCCGCTTCTCTCTCAACATCACCACGGAAAACAGGAACAGCTACCTTTAATATATCTTGATCATTCATTTTAATAGTAAATTTAAGTCTTTCCAACATACCCTTAATATCTTCAGCAGATAATTTAAGGCCCAATATTCTATTTGTCATATCAACATCAAGCTCAATTTCTAAGGCCTGATATGGTTCAGGATAAACATCAACCACACCAGTTATAACCTGTCCTTCAGCATATTCCTGCATCAAATAGGCAGCCCGATTACTTGCTTCAATTACATTTTCTATATCTAAACCCCGTTCAAAACGGTGTGAAGCCTCACTCGGTAAACCAAGGCTTTTAGCTGTTTTTCTAATATTAACAGGGTTAAAGTAAGCCGATTCCAGGAAGACAGTAGTAGTTTCTTCAGTAACCTCACTATTAGCTCCACCCATTACACCAGCTAGACCAACGGGCTTTTCTTTATCAGCTATAACTAGGATTTCATGGTTTAAATTTCTTTCTTGATCATCTAGAGTAACGTGTTTTTCTCCATTTTCTGCCCTTCTTACAATAATTTTTTTATCCACAATTGTATCAAAATCAAAGGCATGTAATGGCTGATTATATTCCAGCAGAACATAATTGGTGATATCAACAATATTATTAATTGGCCTAATGCCAGCTGCAGTAAGTTGTCTCTGCATCCAGAGAGGGGATGGGCCTATTTTTACATCTTTGATAATACGACCAGTATAACGAGGACAAAGATCATCATCTACAACCTCAACCTCCACCATCTCTGATATATCATTGCCTTTTTCATTTATTTTAGACTCTGGATAATTAACTTGCTTATCCTCCAATAATGCTTCCAACTCCCTGGCAATACCTAACATACCAAGACAGCGAGCATAATTAGGTGTTAAGTCAAGATCCAGTACATAATCATCTAAGTCAAGGTACTCAATTAATTTGACTCCTTTTTCAGCACGATCATCAAGAATCATTATTCCACTAGCTCTCTCGTCACTAAGACCAAGTTCATCTGTTGAGCAAAGCATCCCATAAGAGGGCTCACCCCTTAGTTTGGCCTTCTTGATCTCCATGCCATTAGGTAGAGTAACACCAACTTTAGCCACTGGTACCATAGCACCCTCAACAACATTAGGCGCACCTGTAACAATATTTAACAATTCATCACCTGTATCTAGTTCACAGATAACAAGCTTATCTGCCTTTGGATGTTCCCTAATTTTTAATATTTCACCTATAACAATCTCTTTAATCTCTTCTCCCAAATATTCAACTTCATCAACCTCCATACCCGCCATAGTAAGAACATGAGCCAATTCTTCAGGGCTATATGGAAAGTCTATGTATTCCTTCAACCAATTATATGAAACTTTCATATATTAAAACCACCTTTCTTTGTTTAGAACTGATGCAAAAATCTCTTATCATTTTCAAATAACAGACGAATATCGTGAATACCATATTTCAACATTGTAATTCTGTCCAGACCCATTCCAAAGGCAAAACCACTATATTCATTTGTATCAATTCCCGCCATTTCTAGTACATTGGGATGTACCATACCAGAACCCATTACCTCTAACCAACCAGTATTTGAACAAAGTCTACAGCCCTCGCCTTCACATATTACACAAGAAATATCTACTTCAGCACTAGGTTCAGTAAAAGGGAAATAACTGGGACGAAATCTGGTCTTAGTACTTTCCCCAAAAACTGTCTTTACAAATAAGTTAATCGTACCTTTAAGATCAGAAAAAGAAACATCATGGTCTACAACCAGTCCTTCTACCTGATGGAATACCGGTGAGTGTGAAGCATCTAATTCATCTGAACGATAAACCCTACCTGGTGCGATAACCCTGATAGGCGGTTTTTCTTTAGCTAAGGTCCTGATCTGTACAGGTGATGTATGTGTACGTAATAAATAATCATCATCAATATAGAATGTATCCTGCAAATCTCTGGCCGGATGATATTTAGGGACATTTAATGCCTCAAAATTATTATATTCATTTTCTATCTCCGGTCCCTCTGCCACTGTGAAACCAAGTCCTATAAAAATATCTTTCACCTGATCAGTAATCGTAGTCAAAGGGTGCCTATGACCTATTTTTGTTCTATTTCCAGGAAGTGTAACATCAATAGTCTCTTCCTCTAGTTTTTTAGCTTTCCGTACTTCTTCCAATTCAGACTTCCTACCTACTATTAAATCATTAAGTTTTGTCTTTAATTGATTAGCTACCTGCCCAATAATAGGTCTTTCCTCAGCAGAAATTTTCCCCATCTGCCTCAAAACATCGGTAATCCTACCTTTTTTTCCTAAGTACTCAATCCGTAATTTTTCTAATGAATCCAGTGTATCTACACCTTTAAATAGATTTTCTGCTTCCTTCTCAATATTCTTTAATTGTTCTTGCAAATCCAATTTTTCCACCTCCAATAAAATTGACAAATACTAATAAATTTCCTTTGAAAATAAAAAAATCCCCAGTCCTCAAGGGACGAGAGATTACACGCGGTACCACCCTAATTTACCTATCATTAAAGAAGACTTGATTCAAATGGATTTTTAACTCCATCCAGTTCTTAGTTCCGCTCTATTTCCAAATTTTAAGATACTCTTCCCTAGAAACCCTAAAGCATGACCTAATTAGGCCCTAATTAGGCCCTAAGAGTCTTAGTAGCACAGTTGAAATAAAGGAAATTCCAAAATAATAGATCAACTTATATTTTTAACGAGATATTGTATCCCGGTTAGACCTACTATAATTTCAGTCCACAGCTTCAGAGTGAACTTCATTATCAAACACTTCTGGTCGTTCCCAGTCAGTGACAACCATTCCCTGTTGAAGTTAAATGATAACTACTTTCTCCTTCATAGCTTTTTATATATACTTTTGTTTTGTTTTCTTTACTGCCATCAATAGGAATAACTGTTTATAAGCTAAATATGCGCTAATAGATCCAGTTTCCTCAAAAAGTCTCCAGAAAAATATTGCGGTCAAACCCAAAAGGACCACATCCTTCCAAGAGTATAATTTTATCTTATAAGATTACCAATTGCTTATAAATAAATTATACCATACCAATCAACTCTTGACAAGGATTAAAGTGAAAATGAATTAAAATATCTGAATATAAACAATACTTACTAGCTATTTTTTTCCAGGGCTTTATATACAATAATACCTGCTGCCATAGCAGCATTTAAGGAATCTATATCACCTATAATAGGTATTTTTATAAGATAATTTGCAGAATTTACTAATTCCCTACGTAATCCATTTGCCTCATTACCAATCGCTATAATAAAAGGAGAATTATAATCAAGCTGATGATAATATAGCTCACCAGACAGATCAGCAGCAATTAATTTATAATTTTGACCAAAAGTATTATATAATTCAAGGAATTTTTCTAGAGTCACATCCTTAATTAGGGGGATACTGAAGATTGCTCCCATAGTAGCACGCAATACCTTAAGGTTGTATATATCTACACTGCCTTTTAAAATTATAATTCCATCAATTCCTGCAGCAACAGCGGTTCTAATGATTGTTCCCATATTACCAGGATCCTGAATTCTATCAAGAAGCAATAATTTTCCTTCTCCAATTGTATGAGAAAAAATATCCTGTATAGCATATTCCGGCTCATTGACAACAGCAATAACACCCTGAGGTGAATTAGTATCAGCTATTTTAGACAAGAGTTTCTCTTCAACAACTAGAAGATTATCCCCTTGATTGTCTTTACCATATATCTGCACAAGGTGTTGACCTTCAGTGCTTTTATAAAAATCAGGAGACATAAAAATATTATCAAAGACAGCATCAGCCTTTAAAACCTCAGCAATAATTCGAAAGCCTTCCAGGACAAATTTACCTTTTTGGCGCCTCTTTTTTTTATTATATAGTTTTTTTAAAGATTTAACTCGTCCATTTTGTTCACTGCTGATGATTTCTTTCATATCTATCATTCCTTTTAAGGATATTAAGGACACTTACTGCTGGGACTTCAATAAAGTGTGTTCTTAGTTTCAGAGGGAGTTTTTTGCACTACAAGCACTCCGTATTTAAATAAATCATACAAGAACTGTTTAAGGTTGTCTCCCACTG
>JBDNGI010000323.1:0-1760 GCA_041689345.1 Halanaerobiales bacterium | reverse complement strand
TTTATCTGAATCAGAGTTTTTACTTGTTGTACCAGCTATACCCCCAACTCCACCTTGAGATAACATTTGCCACATAAAAAAACCTAAAAATCCAATAAATATTAATGGTAATATATTAAATCCCTGAACTGCCAAAATAATAAATATACCAACAACTAATCCAATACCTAGTTCTTTAACCAACGCTGCCACCTCCTTCTAATTCTACTGTTTTAGAATTACTATAAGAAATCCTCTTATATAAGGATTGTTTATTTTTGTCTAGTTGTATATATATAGCTTCATTATCAACCCATATCTTATGATTATCTAATTCATCTTTGCTAATTATTGATTCTACATTCTTCTCCATTTCAACAAAGTAACCTGTATTTATTCCTTGATAGATAGCATAGTGTAGCTTGTAATATATATTATCGAGTGTTTCGTTTCTTTGATAATTTGAGATTATTATTTTACCACTTTTACTACCTAATTTTTCCTGCATAATTTGATTAACATCTTGATATGTCTTATGGAAGTCTATACCTGGATGAAAGTCCACAATAAGGTCTTTTTTATCATTATTATCAACAATACTTACATCTTTTATCTCTTCTAATGCAAGTATCTCATTTTTAATCGGTTTCTCTACATTATAAATTTTAAATAAATATTGGGCAGAAAAAAACAAGCCGAGAATTATTACTATAACCAGAATTATAATGTTTAATTTAAAACCTTTAAACTCCATTTCTTATTCTCCTTTCATGTTTAGACTCTCTATCATAAGTTGATCTCAATGGTGTTACTAAGACTCCCCGGCTGATCTTTAGGCCATCCTTTAGGGCATAAAACATTATCTGAACTCAAGTCTTCTATATTATAACACCTTATGACATTAGTTTCTAGTATATAACATTTGTAATCTTTGGAAGAAAAAAAAAGAAGATTATTAACTGTCCTCTTCTTTAAAAAAATCTATATTTGCTTTCTTAAAATAATCTATTCCAGACATAATGGTGACAAAAACAGCTAACCATAATAGGATATCTGATAGATGAAATGGTAAGCTAATTATTTCAGGGTCTATAATCACCGCTATAACAGCAGAAATTTGCAAGCCTGTTTTCCATTTTCCCCATTTACTGGCAACAATTACAACACCTTCACTAGCCGCAATCACACGCAATCCAGTTACTGCAAGTTCTCGCCCAATTATTATAATAGCTATCCAGGCAGATATCTCTTCCATAGCAACAAATGATATCAAAGCAGCAGATATTAATAATTTGTCCGCTAAGGGGTCAAGTATTTTGCCAAATTTAGTTACAGCTTGTTGTTTCCTAGCAAAATAACCATCTAAGCCATCTGTTATTGCAGCAAGACTAAATATTATCAATGCAAACAATACATAATAAAAACTGTTACTACTTTTTAACAAAAGAAAAAACATAAATATAGGAATAAGAACTATTCTCAACATAGTTAACTTATTCGGTAGATTCATCTTTGTTAACTTCATTTTTTAACTCCCCTATTAAGTCATATTCATATGCTTCCCGTATTTTACATCTTACTATATCGCCGACCTTAATATTCTTTGCTAGTATATAAACTTGATTATCAATTTCAGGTGCATCATATTCCGTACGAGCTAAAACATTATTATCATCAACTTCGTCTACAATTACTTCAAGTTCTTTATTAAGCAATTTTTGATTATTATTATAGGCTATTTCTTGCTGAATTTCCATTATTTTATTATATCTTTCACTTTT
>JBDNGI010000322.1:0-4994 GCA_041689345.1 Halanaerobiales bacterium | reverse complement strand
TTATCATGTACTAGATGGGTAATATTGGGGTTGCGTCTGATATTATGCAAGATATGATTACCCCCTTCACCATAAGTATCACCATCTCCAGACTCAACTATAACCTTCATCTCTGGATTAGCTACTCTCATTCCTATTGAAGGCGGTAATGCCCGGCCATGTAAACCATTAAAGCCATTCAACCTAATATAATGAGGTGTCTTAGCTGCTTGACCTATTCCGGTAAACATAGTAACCTGATCAGGTGATAGTTCAAGATCCGCTAAGGCATTTGCTAATGCTTTACGTAAAGGGAAATTCCCACAACCAGGACACCAGGCTGTTTCTCTTCCTGCATCATATTGTTCTAGTAAAGTCATTACTCCATCACCTCTTCCTTAAATCTACTTGCTATTTCTCTTCCGGTAAATGGTCTTCCGTCATATTTTAGAATATGATTATCCACTCTAATACCTGTCTCACTGCTGACTAATCTGGCAAATTGAGCAGTTGAATTAAGCTCAACATCCACAATTTTTACACCTTTATCTGTAAGACTGCTTATTTTTTCTAAAGGTAGGGGCCAGACATCACTAAATGATAACAATCCTACTTTAACACCCTCATCTAATAATATCTTTTGTGCTTCCTTTAGAGCACCATATGTAGAACCCCAGCCTAACAATAGATAATCAATCTCATCTTCACCCTGATAAACCGGTTCTTCAAGGTCTTCCTCAATTAATTTCTCAATCTTTCTAGCCCTTTTCTCTACCATAGCATTTCTGATCTCTGAATCCTCAATAATATGTCCATACTGATCATGTTCATCACTATCTATCATCATCACTTGACCAGCAATCTGACCAGGATAAGACCTGGGTGAAATACCAGTTTCGTTTATTTTATATCGTTTGTAGTCCTCAATCTTTTCTGCTTGCTGATCAGATATCAAGTTATAATCTATTTTAAGTGAACTAAAATCAAAGGCCTTAACATTCTTTGCTGAATCGGCCAGATATTGATCACTCAAGATAATTACCGGTATCTGATACTTGTCGGCCAGGTTAAAGGCCCTGAAGGCTTGACTAAAGGCATCTTCATGATTCCTTGGAGCCAGCACCATTAAGGGAAAATCATCCTGAGCTGCATTAATAGCAAAAAGCAAATCCCCCTGTCCTGTTCTTGTAGGAAGTCCTGTAGCAGGACCAGGTCTCTGTACATCAGCTATAACAACAGGGATTTCAGCTATCCCCGCTAAACCAACTGTTTCGGTCATCAAGGCAAACCCTCCACCTGATGTGCCGGTCATAGATCTAATACCACTATATGAACCACCAAGAGCCATATTAATGGCTGCTATTTCATCTTCCGCCTGTTCAACCACAAGACCCAGGTCTTCCTGTTTGCCTGCCAGATAGTTCATGATACTTGTCGCAGGAGACATTGGGTATGCCGCATAGAATTTAAGACCTGCAGCTGCAGCACCCATAGCCAGTGCATTATTACCATCCAAATATATTTGATCCCCTGGATTACTACCCTCTTCTAATTCCAGTACAGATTCAACACTCTTAAACCCTTCCTGTAACAGTTTAATATTATCTTCCTGAATCTTCTGATCATCAAAATACTCGCCAAGTACTTTTTCTGCCTCTTCAGTACCTAAAGACATTAGCTTCAATACAGCACCTACAAAAACTGTATTAACACCTCGGGAATTAATAGACTTGGCAATCTCCTTTGCATTCAAATTAATTACCTTTTTACCCTTAAGCTCTTTTTCACCATCAAAAAGTATTAAACCATCGTCAACAACACTATCTTTATGTAAATCTACTGTTTCTTCATTAAGGGCAATCAAGATATCAATCTCATCTGATATAGCCGTGACCGGTTCAGTTCCAATCCTGCTAGTAATAGAGTTTTGCCCACCCCTGATACGGGACATATAATCTTTACTGCTATAGACATTATAACCCATTCTAAAAAGTGTTTTTCCTAGAATGATATCGACTGTTTTTAAACCCTGCCCTGCTTCTCCGCCAACTACAATTGTAAGATCCATTTGGTCAACTCCTTCCAATATTATAAAATTTCCAGTTCTTTATATAATATTCAACAAAGGAAGGAAAACCCCTGCTAAAAGTAATGATTATTATTAAAGCTCTATTAAAACAACAAAATGATAGATTAGGAAAAAGCGACTCTCGCCACAATTACCATTCAGCTATTGAGCCATCTTTATGCTGCCAGGCAGGGTTTTTCCAATTATGCCCCTTTTCAGCCATTTCAATAACATAGTCTTCATTAATTTCAATTCCTAAACCATTTCCCTCAGGTATTTTTACATAACCCTCATCATATTCAAAAACACTCTTATCCACTAAATAATCCAATAAGTCATTACCTTTATTATAGTGAATCCCTAGACTCTGTTCCTGAATAACTGCATTATGTGCAGTTGCATCTACCTGCAGACAGGAAGCAAGAGCTATTGGACCTAGGGGGCAATGAAAGGCTACAGCCACGTCATAGGCCTCAGCCATGGATGCAATCTTTTTACATTCGGTAATACCGCCAGCATGTGATAAGTCTGGTTGAATTATATCAACATAGCCATCATTTAATAATGGCTTAAAATCCCAACGGGAAAACATCCTTTCACCAGTGGCAATTGGTATATGAGTTGATCCTGCAAGTTCTCTTAAAATTTCATTATTTTGAGGTAAAACAGGTTCTTCTATAAACATCGGCTTAAATGGTTCCAACTCTTTAATTAATGTTTTTAACATAGGTTTATGCACCCTGCCGTGAAAATCTACACCAATCCCTATATCATAGCCAATTTTCTCTCTAATGGAAGCAATCCTCTCTACTACTTCCTCTACTTTTGAATATGAATCAAGGTATTGAATCTCTTCAGTAGCATTCATTTTAAGTGCTGTAAAGCCTTCTGCCACCTTATCTTGGGCGGCTTCTGCTACATCACTTGGTCTATCTCCACCTATCCAGGAATAAACCCTGATTTTATCTCGACACTGTCCCCCTAATAATTGATATATTGGTGCCTCAAAATATTTACCTTTAATATCCCAGAGGGCCTGATCAATACCAGCTATAGCACTCATCAAGATAGGTCCACCTCTGTAAAAACCACCCCGATATAAATGTTGCCAGTGCTTTTCAATTTTTAATGGATCTTTACCTATTAAATAATCACTTACTTCCTCAACGGCAGCCTTAACAGTATCGGCTCTACCTTCAATAACGGGCTCTCCCCAACCACTTATCCCCTCATCTGTTTCTATTTTCAAAAATAACCAGCGAGGTGCTACTTTGAATAATTTTAAATCAATTATTTTCATAATTTATCACTCTCTTTCCTTTAATTATCTTAATGTAGAAATTAAATATTTTATATGTACACTTCAAGACTTCTTAGAGATCATCAATCATGAAATTATCTTCAATATGTCCTGTAATTTGTTGTAAATATCCTTATCCTGTAAATCCCGTTCTTCACGAGGTCTATTAATCTCAAAGACCTTACTTATCTTACTAGGCTTACTAGAAAGTATTAAGATCTTATCTGCTAATAAAACAGCATCTTCTGGGTCATGAGTTACATACAATATTGAGAATTTATTCTTATTATACTCAGCCAATAACATCTGCTGCAATTGATATTTTAAACTAATGTCCAGTGATTTAAAAGGCTCATCCATTAATAATAAATCAGGTTTAATCGACAGAGCCCGAATTATTTCCAGCCGTTGTTTCATACCACCACTCAACTGTCCTGGATAAGAATTTTTCATCTCATCTAATCCTGAAGAGTGGAGTAACTCTTCCCTAATCTTACCGGCCTCCTCTCCCGACAAAAAGTTTTCCTGAACAAAGCTAATATTATCCTGAACAGTCCGCCAGGGTAATAAACGTGTTTCCTGGAAGATATAAGCAATATTATTATTTTTTTCCATAATAACCTGCCCTTTATCAGCAGTTAATAGTCCTGCAATTATATTTAATAGAGTTGTCTTTCCACAACCTGATGGACCAACTAATGCTACTATTTCCTGAGCGTGTAATTTCAAAAATATCTCTTCCAATACCTTTATTTGACCTAATTGCCTAGAACTAAAGTTTTTAGATAAATTTTTTACCTCTAATAACCTTTCATTACTTTTCTGCTCTTTATTATGCCCCTCTCTCTTTTCTACAAAATTATTGTTCATGGTATTCCCACCTTGTGACATATGCTTTTATCGGCTGCAAAATTCCATATTCAAAAATTAACATTAATAATATCAAAACTAGAGCCCAGCCAAACAATTTCTCGGTCTGCAGATTACTATTGGCCATACTTAATGCAAAACCTATCCCACTTGAACTACCTATAAACTCAGCGAAAATGGTGGATTTCCAGGCAAAAGCCAGCCCAATACTCATAGCAGAAACAAGATGTGGTATCAATGACGGTAAGTAAATATTTAAAATAATTTTACTTTTAGAACAGCGGTAGACCCTGGCCATCTCAATTAACTGAAAATTTACATTATCAAGTCCAGAAAAAATATTAATAAAAATAACAGGGAAAGTTACTATAAATATTAAAAATATTGGAGTTAGATTATCGGCGATTCCAAACCAGATTACTGCAAGGGCAAGCCAGATCACCGGTGGTGTAGTCTGGATAATTGTAATTAAAGGGCGAAAAAAGTGCTGCCAGAATTCACTTGATTTAAAAAGAAGGGCCAATACTGACCCTATAATAATCGCCATTGAGAATCCAACAAAAGTCCTCGTTAATGTAATAAGTAAATTTTTTGTTAACTCCCCACTACTCCAAAGACCTTTAATTGCCTCAATACTTTCCAGTGGTGACGGTAATATTAAAGTGTGAAAACTGCGAGACAATAAAGTCCAGAAAAGAAGCACTACCATTATTCCGGTAGCGCCTATTAAAATTCTTTTGTTCTTAGAAGTAGAATAACTCATTTGGTAACTTACCA
>JBDNGI010000321.1:0-3251 GCA_041689345.1 Halanaerobiales bacterium | reverse complement strand
TTTATTAAAATATGTGTTTTTTATTTAAGTGAAGCGAAATTCACTCGTCATCTTCAAATAAATCAGTTTTAACTTCCATAACTGTTTTTAGAGAAACGCCGAGTCTTTCTGAAATCTCATAATCATTCATACCAGTAGACCAGGCGATAAGGAAATCGTGATGGTCTACTGGTTCTTTATTTTCTGTCATTACTTTTTCCATGTATATCACTTCCTTTGAGATATAATTTGCTATTTTTGATTTGCAATTAGTATTTACTGATTTTTTAAATATTATACTGTTAAATTATGCTATTTTTTGGGATATCTCCACAGGGTGCTAAGATTTGCAGGGATTTTTGTTTTTATCGAGAATATAAATAAAGAAGATAGATAAGAAATAATAATTAGGAATAGGAGTATTATTTTATGACTGCTGGTAGATTAATAGTGATTGAATCAGGTATTGATGGTAGTGGTAAGACTACCCAGTTTGAAATGCTTTATAATAAGTTAAAGCAAGAAGGTCATGATGTTTATAAGGTTGAGTTTCCTGATTATGATAGTGATTCTTCTGCTCTGGTTAAAATGTATCTACGTGGTGATTTTGGTGAAAAGCCTAAAGATATAAATTTATATGCTGCCTCTACTTTTTACGCTGTAGATAGATTTGCATCATTTCAACAGAAATGGAAGGGTCTTTATAATAAAGGAGCCATAATTTTAGCTGATCGTTATACTACTTCAAATATGATACACCAGGCTTCTAAAATAGATGATATTAGAGAAAGGGAATCTTATATTGATTGGTTAAGAGACCTGGAATTTAACAAGTTTGCTCTTCCAGAGCCGGATTTAGTTGTTTTTCTGGATATGCCGCCAAAATATAGTATTAAATTGATAAATAATAGGGGTTATCGGGATATTCATGAAAGGGATATTGAGTATTTACATATCACCTATCAAAACGCATTAAGAATTACTAAAAAATATAAGTGGTCAATTGTTAATTGTATAAAAGAAGGTAAAATAAAATCCATTGAAGAAATTCATAAGGAAATATATAAGGATACAAAGAAAATTTTGAAGGGGGGTTTTAAATCATGGATAGAGAAGGGAGAAAGAACAAAATGAAGATGGTAATAGCTGTTGTTCATGATCATGATGCCAATAATTTACTTGAGGCTCTAAACAAAGAGAGGTTTAGTGCTACCAAGATGGCTAGTACAGGTGGGTTCTTACGAGAAGGAAACACAACTTTTATGATTGGTACTGATGAAGAACATGTGGATAAACTAAAGGAAATCATTAAAAAGAACTGTCAGTCCCGGAAGAAGACGATCGCACCTATGTCCCCAGTTGCCAACACCTTGGAAAGTTATTATTCTTTCCCTATGGAAGTTCAAATTGGTGGTGCCACTATATTTATTATTGATGTAGAGCAGTTTCTTAAGATATAAGGATATGGAATCTGCTCTTGTGTTAAAATTGGGAGTATCAGCAACGCAGTTGCGGTAAATAGTATTAGAATTGAGGTTTAGATATGAGTTTTGATAAAGTAAAGGGACAGGGGGCTGCTATTCGCATTTTAAAAGATGAATTGGATAGTGGTCGGATACATCATGCCTATTTATTTACAGGAAAAGAAGGTGTCGGTAAACAGAGTTTAGCTCTTGAATTTACAAAAGCCATACTCTGTCAGGAGCAAGGTGTAGGAGCCTGTGACAAATGTTTAACCTGTCGGAAGATTGATCATTCTAATCACCCTGATGTCAGAATTATAAATATAGAAGAAGGTAATTCTATCAAGATAGATCAAATTAGGGAATTACAAACAGATATAGCCTATAAGCCATATGAGAGTCATAGAAAAGTATATATTATTACAGATGCCGATAAAGTCACAACAGAGGCTGCTAATAGTCTATTGAAGACTTTAGAAGAACCACCAGATTATGGTGTTATTATATTACTTGCTGAAGAGGTAGATAAACTATTACCGACAGTAATTTCTCGCTGTCAGCAAATCCAATTAAATAAAATTTCAGATAGTATAATTGAAAAAGAGATAGAGAAGTATGGTTTAGAAGAGGAAGTTTCTAAATTAATCGCTAGATTAGCTGATGGGAGTTTGGGTCGTGCTATTAGGCTGCTTGATGATGGTGATTTTCTTGAAAATAGGAAGCAGATATTAAACACTTTATATAAATTACCTGAGTTAAGTGCTGTTGATATTTTTAAACAGGTAGACTTTATTATTTCTATTTTAGATAAAAAGGATGATTTTCCTTTATTTTATTTGATATTGAGTTGGTATAGAGATATAATATTATATAATCAGGGATATGATAGAGAAATAGTTAATTCTGACTGCTATAAATGGATAAAATTACAGAGTGAGTATTATTCTCTGGAAGAATTGATATCTATTGTAGAATTAGTAAATAATATAAAACGATATCTGGGAAGAAACGTAAAAAAAGATTTGGCTTTACAGGTATTATTATTTAAGATAAGAGCTAAGAGGGTGGAATAGATAATGTATACAGTCGTTGGAGTTAGTTTTAAAAAGGCAGGAAAGGTTTATTATTTTGATCCCGCAAATATTGAACTGAAAATGGGTGATCACGTTATTGTTGAGACTGCTCGTGGAATAGAGTTCGGCGACGTAGTCTTGAATCCTAAAGAGGTTACAGAGAAAGAGATTGTTGCTCCATTAAAGAATGTTACCCGCAAGGCTAATTCAGATGATTATAAAAAGAATGATGAGAATAAAAGGCTTGAAAAAAAGGCCTACGATATCTGTTTGCAGAAAATAAAGAAACATGGTTTGCCGATGAAATTGATTGATGTTGAATATACATTTGATCATAACAAGATTATATTTTATTTCACTGCAGAAGGAAGAGTAGACTTTAGGGAATTAGTTAAGGATTTAGCACGTGTATTTAAAACGCGTATTGAATTAAGACAAATAGGGGTTAGAGATGAAGCCAAGATGATAGGTGGTCTAGGAATCTGTGGTCGATCACTATGTTGTTCTTTATTCTTAAGGGATTTTGACCCTATTTCTATTAAAATGGCCAAGAAGCAAGAACTCTCCCTTAATCCGTCAAAAATTTCTGGTATTTGTGGACGTTTAATGTGCTGTCTAAAATATGAATCAACCACATATAAGAGATTAAAGGAAGAAATGCCTGAAGTAGGCGAGACTGTTGAAACAGATGTAGGGGAAGGAAAAATAGTTAAAAGAAATTTAGTGAAGAAAACAG
>JBDNGI010000320.1:0-3921 GCA_041689345.1 Halanaerobiales bacterium | reverse complement strand
CGCCTGTGAGAACATGTCCGCTTGCACCACATTGAAGCCAGGGCCTGTATTCAGACCGGTAAATACGGTACCGAGGTAGGCTGTTTCCGGAATGGGATTGAATTACCTCTTGATGAAAGAACTATCGCCCATCATCTGGCAGACTCAGGTTATCAGGTTGGTTATGTGGGTAAGTGGCATCTAGCCTCAACCAGGGGAGAGGCTAATTATCGTACTGAACCTGTACCACCAATCCGAAGGGGAGGTTATCGGGATTACTGGGTTGCTTCTGATGTGCTGGAATTTACCTCTCACGGTTATGATGGCTATCTCTTTGATGATCAGATGAACAAAGTAGAATTTGAGGGATATAGGACTGACCGGGTTACTGATTTTGCCCTAGATTTTATAGAAAAGGGTAACAAAGAAGAAAAGCCTTTCTTCTTGATGCTTTCTCATATTGAACCACATCACCAAAATGATAGGGATCAGTATGAGGGTCCTGAGGGATCTAAAGAAAGATTTAAAGACTATCAAGTACCTGGTGATTTACAGGATACAAAAGGTGACTGGCGGGAGAACTATCCTGATTATTTAGGATGTTGTAATAGCCTTGACAATAAGTTAGGGAGAATCATGGATAAATTAGAGGAACTTGGGATTGATGATAATACTGTTGTTATTTATACCAGTGATCATGGTTCTCATTTTAGGACCCGTAATGGTGAATATAAACGTTCCTGTCATGAAGCCTCTATCAGAATACCTATGATCGCTTATGGTCCTGGATTTACTGGAGGTAAAGAGATATCTGAATTGGTTAGTTTACTTGATGTGCCTTCAACAATTATGAGTGCTGCTGGTGTTGAACAACCTGATTATATGCAGGGTCGTCCTTTACAGCAACTGGCTAGTGGTGATGTAGAGGATTGGCGTGAAGAAGTCTTTCTACAGATTAGTGAAAGTCAAGTTGGGAGGGCAATTAGAACTGATCGTTGGAAGTACTCTGTTCAAGCTCCTCATAAAAATGGTGCTGATGATCCAACTAGTACTGTTTATGTCGAGGATTTCCTTTATGATCTGGAGAATGATCCTTATGAGAAGAATAATCTAGCAGAAGATGCTGACTATGTAGAAATACGTAAAGATCTGGCTAACAGGTTAAAAAGGGCTATGGAGAGCGCCGGAGAAGAAACACCAACTATTTTGCCATATGGAAGTGAAGTAGAATAAACAATACTACATATAATTTCATGTATCAAGAACATAATGGTTTTCTGCCATAATGGTTTTGATGCACAATAGTAATACATTAGATAAGGGGGTAAATATGACAAATATTAAGCAAAAAATAGTTGATAATAAAGTAATAGGTATAATCAGGGGTGTAGAAAAGAATAAAGTTTTACAAACAGTTGAATCATTATTAAATGGTGGAATTGAGCTAATAGAAATCACACTAAATCATCAGAGTAAAGAAAAATATCTTGATACAATTGACATGATTAGCATGGTTAATGAAGAATATGAAGGTAAAATTTATCTTGGTGCTGGAACGGTTATTAGTGAAAAACAGGTTGAAGAAGTCATTAATGTGGGGGCTGAATACATCATATCACCTAATACAGATATCGAGATCATTAATAAGACAAAGGAGTTAAATAAAATTTCTATACCAGGGGCATATACACCTACAGAAGTATTAAAGGCTTATCATGCAGGTGCAGACTTTGTAAAATTATTTCCTGCTTCAACCCTGGGCGCCAAATATGTAAAGTCTATCTTAAGTCCAGTTAGTATTCCTATACTTGCCGTAGGCGGGATAAATATGTCCAATATAATAGAATTTATTAGGGCAGGTATAGTTGGAGTAGGTATCGGAGGTAGTCTGATTGATAAGCAGGCTATTAATCAAGGAAAATTTAATATTCTAACAGAAAAGGCTAAAAAATATCTTGAAATAGTGAGAAGATTTGAAGAGGAGAATAAATATGTATGATTTAATAACATTTGGAGAGACTATGTTACGTTTAACACCAGAGAAGTCAATGGTCATTGAACAGGGTTCATCCTTAAATATGTATCCTGCAGGAAGTGAGTTGAATGTAGCTGTTGCTGCCAGTAGATTAGGGCTTAAAGTTTCATATGCTACTAAATTAGCTGCTAACCCTTTAGGACGTTTTATCAATAATAAATGTAGAGAACAGGGTGTAGATACCAGTTGGATAAAATGGTCTTCTGAAAATAGACAGGGATTATATTTTTTTGAAAATGGAAGCCCTCCTCGTCCGGGAGTAACATACTATGATAGGGAAGGTTCGGCCTTTAGTAATATAAAAGAGACTGACCTTGAGTGGGAATCTATACTTAATAAAACAAGGGTTTTTCTGACAAGTGGTATTAATCCAGCTATTAGTAAAAATGCCGATATTGTAACATTAAATGGTTTAAAAGCAGCCAAAAAATTGGGTAAAATAGTTGCCTTTGATATTAACTATCGCAGTAAGTTATGGGGGCAAGAAGAGGCAAAAAAGAGAATAGAAGAATACTTACCAGATGTAGATATTTTATTTACTTCTGCAGGTGATGCCCAGGATATTTTAGGATTTCAGGAGCCTCCTGGAGAAAAGTTAGTCAGTGAGATTGCTAATAAATATAACATTTCAACCGTTTGTCTTATTTATGGCTCTGAAAAAGAAGACTCACTTTGGGAAATAGTCTGTATATCTGAAGGTAAAATATATACTGCTGAACAAAGAGGTAAACTAACAACTATCGATAGGTTAGGGGCAGGAGATGCCTTTGCAGGGGGATTTATCGCAGGTTATCTAGAGTCTGGTCCTGAATTGGCTGTTAACATAGGTAATGCCTTAATTACTTTATCAAATACATTTTCAGGGGATTTTACCTGGATTACTCGGGAACAAGTTGATTCCTTTCTTAAGGGAAGCAGTGCTATGGTAGAAAGGTAAAAAAAAGAAACTGAAATAAAATGTTTCTGGAAAACATCTGAAAATGATTAGAACTAAGTTTAGCTATATTAGCTAACTGTTCTAATCATTTTTTATTAAGACCATCACCCTTTTTAACCTGATTTTCAACCCATGAAGCCATAAAAATTAATAACATGAGCGCAAAATCAAAAAAAATTAATAAAATTGGTGAAGAAATCTTCCATTGACAGTAAAAATATTATATACTATATTTTAGGTGAAGGATTTTTTCGACGGTAAATTAAAGAATGTAAAGTTGGGAAGCAAAAGAAAAACAGACAAAAACAAACTAGGGGAAAATAGTAAAGGGGAGATAGTTTTGTCAACTGAACAGGTGAATTTGGCTATTGTAGGTTGTGGTGGGATTGCTAATGCTCATTATAATGGATTTAAGGCTTTATATGAAAAAGGATACAAAGATTTTGTAATAACAGCATGTTGTGATACTGTTGTTTCTAAGGCAGAAGTTATGGCTGAAAAAATTGCTGAATGGCAAGGAAATACGCCAAAAGTTTATTCTGATCATAAGGTGATGTTAAAGAAACAGCAGTCAATAGATGGGCTTTGTAATTATACACCTCATGATGTTCATCATACAATTGTTCTGGATGCTATCAAAGCAGGTAAACAAGTCAGTACTGAAAAACCATTAGCATTAACCTTAAGAGCCGGAAAAATAATGATCGATGCAGCTGAAGCTCAAGGTGTAATATTACATGTGGCTGAAAATTATCGATTAGCTCCTAAAGAAAGGGCCATAAACTGGGCTATTAATTCCGGAAAAATTGGAGAGCCAAGAATTTTAAATTGGTTAGATATTGGTGAGAGAAAGTGGTATTGGGATTGGCGCGATCATAAGGAAATAGCCAGTGGTGGTTGGACCATTGATGGAGGTGTTCATTTCTCAGATTTATGGCAACATCATATCGGTGAAATTGATAAGGTTTAT
>JBDNGI010000319.1:0-3310 GCA_041689345.1 Halanaerobiales bacterium | reverse complement strand
TAATCCTCAATTTTATCTAATAAACCTAATTCCTTTAAGTCATTTACTACTTCTTCGCGACATTGATAACGATCCATTCCTGCATATTTGCCGGTTATTTCAGTCATCTTTGCATCTTCATCGATAACCTTAATAAGCTCTAAATCATGACGTAAGCCCATTCCAAAGTCATTAGGGTCATGAGCAGGTGTAACCTTAACCATACCTGTACCAAATTCTTTGTCAACAAAGTCATCAGTGATAATGGGAATCTCTCGACCTACTAAAGGCAGAATAATTTTCTTGCCAATTAAATCTTGATAACGTTCATCACCAGGATTAACGGCTACTGCTGTATCTCCCAACATAGTTTCAGGTCTAGTAGTAGCTACTACAATAAACCTATCACTATCTTTTATCGGGTATTTAAGATGCCAGATATTACTAGCATGGTCTTCATGCTCTACTTCAACATCTGATAAAGTTGTATGACAGTCAGGACACCAATTTACGATGTAATCTCCCTGATAGATTAGTCCTTTATTATATAGCTCTACAAATACCTCTTTAACCGCCTTAGAACAGCCTTCATCCATTGTAAAACGTTCCCGGGACCAGTCACAGGAAGAACCAATCTTCCTTAACTGATTGGTAATTCTATCTCCATACTCTTCTTTCCACTCCCAGGCCCTATCTAAAAATCCGTCTCTGCCGACATCATCTTTCTCCAGACCCTCTTCACGCATTTTGTTAACAACCTTAACCTCAGTTGCTATACTGGCATGATCAGTTCCTGGTAACCAGAGGGCATTATATCCCTGCATCCTCTTCCATCTAGTCAAAATATCCTGTAAAGTATTATCAAAAGCATGACCTACATGTAGTTGTCCTGTTATATTGGGGGGCGGCATCACAATACTGAAAGATTCCTTATCAGGATCAAAGGTAGCCTTAAAATACCCCTTATCCTCCCAGTGTTGATACCACTTTTCTTCTACCTTATCTGGATCATATGTTTTCGGTAAATTCGTTGTCAATTTTTTCGCCTCCTCTAATAATATAAACTTAAAACTGATTATCTATCAAAAATTTAAACCTTGCGTAATTAAATCAAGGCACCATAGTAAGGCCTAATCGAATATGGTCATACTTGTGCCTTCTTTGCGTAATAAAATCAAGGCACAAGTAAAAAATCCTCCCTCATCCATTTAAGGACGAAAGAGGACCTTCTCGCGTTACCACCTTAATTCTATTCCTAAAACCAAATCTATCTAATACCTATCTTAAGATAAGTATGTATGCAAAAATAAACGGAATAACTCTCAATCATATTAACGGATTTAAACCGGCCTAATCTACTTAGAAATTCAACCAGGCAACTCCAGGACGACTTCATTTAGTTAATCCTAAAGGGTCTTTCAACCGATGAACCCTTTTCTCTAAAGAATATAGCTAAATTACTACTCCCTCTCACAGTATTTGGGACTTTTTATTTAATTTATTTTAAATATATATAAATTTTGCTGCTTTGTCAAGTTTTTTTAAAGATAAGCTTATCTTCCATTTACTTTAATCCATTTTCATTGTATTCTTCCAGCAAACCTTTAGCCTCTATCCTAAGTAATTCATCTTCATCATATAATAATTCTTTGAGAAGTGGAATTAATTTAGCTTTTTCCTTTTCACTAAAATAAAGTGTACGTAAAGCTTGGTATCTCAGCCACATATCCCCTTTAGGAGATAATATAATACCTTTAAGGTATTCCTGGATTGTATCTGTGAAAATTAATTTCCTCTCCCCTATTTCTTCAAATATCTCAAGAATAAATATTTTAGTATCATTATTTACCTGACCTGAATCATCTTTTAGTAAACTGAATAATTTGGATATAAGTTCTGCTGAATTATTATTAACCATAAATATCTCTTTGATAAATTTCTTATTCTCCAATTCCACTTTTTTAAAGCTATCAATCAAATTAGAAAAATCCTTACTATTATCCCTATAATACTCTTTAACTATCTCAAAAAGACCTTCATCTTCGTTAACTACAGTCAACAAATTATCTATACCTGGATTATATGTTTTTTTGAGATAGATCCTTAATTTATGTCTTTTACCCCATTTTATAAGTAGTGGTAGTAATAAAAGCAAAGCTAAGATAGCTAAAACTGCAAGGGTTATTGCTTGAAAACCATCATTATTAATATAATAAATTATCTCTTCTATTAATAAAAATATCGGGATTACTACCAATAGTATTAAAAGTGTCAAGAAAATACTGACTACACCATGTCTATACCAGAGGAAAACAAGTACAACTATAAATATAAAAACAATTAAAAATGGTGTCTCTTTCATAAAATATAATGGGTCCAGATCTGATAAAACCCTCTGCTTGTTTATAACACCTGCTCCTAATAGACCATCCTCATATAACTGGTCATTAATACTATCAGTTTGATTTAATAAATAATTAAAGGCACCCTGGGCAGAAAAATTATTATCCATAGTTAATACTTTTGCCACTAAGCCGCTAACTCTGGGAGCAGAAAATGAAGTACCACTGGTTTTTAGAGAATTATATTTCAGACCACCTGCATAATAAATACGAAAAGTCTCTTCAAGTTCCCCCGGGGCAGCAATGTCTATAAGAACGCCGTAGTTCGAATGCTCTTCTTTACCTTGAACAGTTGCGGAAGCAACAGCTATTGTCTCCTCAAAACCTGCAGGATAAGGAAGACTGGTAGAATTCTCATTCCCAGCTGCAGTAATAATTAAAATACCTAACTGGTCTAATTGTTTTATTAAAGAATGATGTAAATCTTGATAAGTGGAAAAAGCTAGACTGATGTTGACAACAACTTCCTTTTCAGGGTTGTTAAGCTTATAATCTATGATCCTTCTTAAAGATGAGAAATATAGTTCTTCAGAAATATTTTTTCCAAGACTCACTTCTAGTGGAATTACATTTACCCCAGAGGCCTCTCTCTTAATTAAACGTGCAACAATACTTCCATGGCTAATCTCATTACCATGGACAATAGGTTTATTATTAATAACATCAGGACTTATCCTGCTATCAACAACAAAAATCACAAGGTCATCATTTTTTCCTATAGATTCCGTTTTATTGATTAACAGTAAAACTAATAATATTAAGATTACTATATAAAATATTTTCTTAGCAGTCATTTATTACCACTCATTTTTAAGAATTTATCTAAATTATGTCGCAGAAAACTCTTTCCAAATCTTGTTTTTGATTTGGTGGAAGATGAATGCGACAGGTCTTGACCTATAAAGTGTGTTCTTAGTTTCAGGGGGAGT
>JBDNGI010000318.1:0-6709 GCA_041689345.1 Halanaerobiales bacterium | reverse complement strand
GATCTTCTCCTACCTTATTCCAGGTATAATTTAAGAGTATATGATTAGCCAATTGATTATTAAGACTACTATAATAAGCCTTTAATACCATCTCTCTAAGTTGGGTTATATTATCAGGATCGCAAAAATAAGCATAGTTATTCAGATATTCCCTGGCTGTACCTCGATTTGTTGTTACCAAATTACATCCTGATACACCTGCCTCTAGGTTTACCAAACCAGGGGTATCATACCAACTTGTCAATACATGAACCTTACTCTGTCTATATAGTCTAACTAATGCTCCTTTTTCTACCCCTTTATGAAATCGGATACGTGGAAAATCACTGGCAGCTATAATACATTCTTGATAATAATCATTTTCATTATTATCCCCTACAAATGTGAGCGATATACCTGTTCCTTTCATTGCTTTAATAAGAGCCAATTGATTCTTTCGACTATGAATCCTACCTACTGAAATAATCCCATGTCTTCCTGTATTTATTTTATTATAAAAGGATTTATCTACTCCATTATAAATAACCCGATATGTTTTATTAAGTTGAAAATCACTTTTTAATAATTCCCATTCAATATGAGCATTTGGTAGTATCATATCTGCACACTTTAATACTTCTTTTCTTAATTTTTGTTTTTCCTTCCATTTCTTGATTTTTTCTGGCTTCATCTCTCTCAAGTACTCCTCCATATTCCAATATATGGGGGTAATAATGATCGGAACTTTTTTATCAATAATACTGTCTAGCTGAGAAGCTGCGTTTTCAACTCTTAAAATATTAAAACAATGGACCAGATCATACCCACTGGGATCTGGCCCTAAGTCAAGACATATATCTACTTTTACACCCTTTTCCTCCAAAACAGACATTAGACTTCTAATTTGTATAGTATCACCGGCTTTGATACGGTCAAGGTCGGATCTTGCTAGAAAGAGAACTTTAAACATTAAATCATCCTCTCTATAATTATTCTTTAAGTAATTTTTAATGATTCTGTCAAGTTTTATTAAAAAAATTTATTAATTTTTTTATGATTGATTTTTCTTCTTTTATTTCTACTTCAATTTCCTCATTATTTTCAGCAAAATTTTCTATTGATGAAGTTTTTAATAAATTATCTGTCTTTAAATCATTGATATTGTAATCCTTATTTTTGAGTTTATCTATATCAATATTCCCCTCATCGGTTTCAGCTCCACTTAAGTAGAGATCATAATAAGCCAAGTGTATCATCTGACTTAAATCTTTAGCCCTATTATACCAGTTGTGCTGTTTTATTTTATTATAGCGCTTGATTTTATCTTCCTGTAAATCTTCTTGAGATAGTAATTGGCCCATCTTATCAATAAACTGTTCAGGTTTATCTTCCATTTCTATTATCCCACTGAATCTCTCCGCATCAGGCAAGTTTGCAGCTAAAACCCTTTTACCAGCAGCAATATATTCATATAGATTATATGAACTTAAACAGTCAATTGCTTCATTTTTCTTATATGGTACAATTGCTAGATCAAAGTGATATAGATAATCAGCTAGATGATTATCTGATTTATTGCCTATGAAAATTATATTATTGAAACCTAACAATGTACTTATATCAGTATCCACTCTGCCGACCAATACAAATTTAGCCCCTCTATATTTTTCAGCAGCAGATTTAATTAATGTTATATCAAAAAAACTAGTGATTGGTCCATAGTAACCAACTATCATATCACCAACGGGTATATCCTCTGGTATAGTAGGTTGATATGTTAAACAAAACTGTTCCTTATCAAAACCATTAGAAAGCATATAGGTATTCTCATTTATTTTTTTCTTTTGATGATAAAGTCCACTGGAATTAGCAAGAACAAGGTCAGCAAGATGCAGTATTTTCTCTTCGTTTTCATACATATAATCCTTATAATATAGATAATTTTCGTAGTCCGCATAATTATCTATACAATCATAAACTAGCACACTATATTCTAAATATTTTAGTATTACTAACCAATATGATGCATTTATGATAGTTATACAATTATTAAAATTTAATTCACGAAGCAGATCTGCAATAGCGGTACCAATATTACTTTCTCTGCCTTCTTGCAAATTATATAAGACCGTACCATATCCTGATGGTGTATAGACATAGATATTATCCTCAACTTGCTTTAAGCTATTTTCCATTTTACATACAGGATTAATATATAAGATTTGATAACCTAATTTTGCAAGATTTCTTACAAGCTGCTGAGATCTTTTCAACTTATAATCCCAAGATACCAAACCAGCCACTAATATCTTAGCTGGTTCTCTCCTTTTTTCCCCCCCTGTAATTAATGCAGACCATTTACTTGAAAATCTCTTCTTGCTTATATTATAAGAGAGGTCTTTATCTTCCACATTATTTAGTTCCTTATTTTTTGCTCCCTCTTCTTGATGAAGCTCAACAACAGAATCAGGACAATAAACAACCCGGTAGCCTTTTTCTCTAGCTCTTAATGAATAATCTATTCCTTCAAAATAAGATAAGTAACCCTCATCTAAAAGGCCCACTACAGGCAATAAATCCCGCCGTATTAAGATAGGCGTTTCATTAAAACCTAACAACTCCTGCTGCTCAGCACCAAAGCTTTTCTGCCGTGACCTTGCTTTAATGGCATCTTTTAGCTCAACTAAACCCCTATCAATTACTATACCATCTGCATCAACTAAGCTAGCGCCGACTACTGCAACATCTTCTTCCTTAGCCATATCAATTAAGGGTTTTGTAAAGTCTTTATTAAATTTAATAGCGGTCTTTAATAAAAGTATGTATTTCCCTTTACCAATAAGAATAGCTTTATTACAGGAAGCTGCAAAAGATGAATTCTCATCTTTTTTAATTATAAAAACATCATCTTGCTGCTCTAAATTTACTATGTCAGAATTATTAGTATCGTTTTCAATAACAATTATCCTATGAGCTAGCTTAATATATTTTTTAATACTAGTAATACAATCATCTAGATATTCAGATGAATTACCATTATCTATGATTATATCCAACAGGTATCCCTCTAAACTATGGATTTCAGGCTGAATATTTTCTTCTTTCTGCAAAGGCACTTTTAAGTTTTTTTCTAAATAAGAATACCACTTAGCTCCTACCTTTTCCATCTTACTATTACGACATATATTATTAGATGAGATAAGTAATCTATTCCGATATTGACCTATTTTATATGTCTTCATTAACTCTAAAGCAAGTTCCATTGATTCCAGATTTTTTATCTTGATAGGGTATTTAAATGTAGATTCACTATAATTAACAGCTATCACTATAACACCTGCAGCCATAGCCCAGATAGGTATTATTGGGAAACTGCTTTTAGCAACCCAAACTAAGTAGAAAGAATTTTTTAATTGATTATAAAAATCAATTTCTTTTTCCGATATAAAACTATAATCTAAAGTTGTATCTATATCTATTTTTTTTGACGAACTAATTATAAGAATATCATCTGCATAAAAAGATGGGGCTGCTTTTTCGATAGCTAATAATATTTTTTTTAGCTCATTCTTACTTAGTTGATCCCCACCGATAAGAACCCTTTTTTCCCGTTTCTCTTCTGATAAAAAAAATCTTTTTGGAATACCTATACCAAGTTCATTTATACTAAATTTTTTTAAGTTATTTTCCTTGATTTCTATGTTCTGATTACCTAGATAAAACAGTTCTCCCCTATTAAGCCGACTCAATTCTTCTAATAATTTTATATTACTGCTGATAATCAGATCAGCTTCCGGTATTTCGCTTGCCGAAATACATCTATTTAAACATCGAACTTCTAGTTTGCCTTTTAAGAATTGGCTAATATCAATCGTCTCCGGTACATAAAACATAATATAAGTATCTCTATTTTCCATTAGCCAAGATGCCATTTCATATAATGCCTTTATTAATATAAAGTTATCCCTTTGACTGAACAAAAATATAATACGCACTTTATAAACCCCCTTATTATAACCTTATTCATTACAGATGATTTAATGCAAAAAAATAAAGAAGACTTATTCAAATAACTTCCAGACATCTGGGTCTTCCTGACCTACTCGCCAGAAAACTACCCCTTTTAACTGGAACTCCTCAATCAATCTTATTTTTTTTGAAATACTTTCTTTATTTTCAAACCACACTTCATGTTCAATGCTATTCTCCTTATATCTAAGATAAGGAGATTGTGACTCTTGATCCCATTCAACTTTTACATTATATTTTAATGATATATCCTGAATTTGCTTAAAGACTAAACCCCTGGTTTTTTGCTCACTATTTATAACCCAGTCATATCCATATAATCCCAGACCAAGGTATAATTTTTCCAGGGGAATCTCTATAATAGCATAATCTATAACGTCTTGCACCCATGATAATGGTGCTATGGGACCAGGGGGGCCACCAGGCCAATGAAAATCATAAGCCATAATTATTACTTTATTTGCAATCTTACCTAAAGAACTATAATCATATGCCCCAGACCAAGTAGAATCTTGGTTATTCTCTGATTTAGCAGGAATTACTACACTTAAAGAATAACCCTCCTGTTGGAAAGCATCAGCCACTTTTTTTATAAACTCTGTATATTGTATTTTGTTCTTATATTTAACTCCCTCAATATCAATACAAACTTCTTTATAGCCTTCATTCTCTAAAAATATAAGAATTTCTTTAATAAAACAATTAATAGCATTTTGCTTACTTATCAATAAATTGCTTACTTTAGAATCCATATTAGCATTTTGGACCATTGGTACTATTCCCCTTTTACCCATATATTTTTCAATAGTCTCATTGCTGTTATTTACTTGTATACTACCGTCTGACTTAACCTCTACCCAAGTGGGTATGATTTTTTTAAATAATCTATAGTGATTTATGATCGTCTCCAAACCTTTTTCATTATAAGCAAGGTGGAATCCCGACAGTTGATAAGACATAAATATCCCCCTTAAAACTCAATTGAAAGTTCTTGCAATACATTAGATATTCTATTACATATTGTTGCCTTCTCCGAACCGGCAAATAGTAAACCAACTGCATTATTCTGCATGTCAAGGACAAGTGAACCACTATCACCGGCTTTAGAAATAGGAGTAGTTATAAATTGATCATCAAAATTAGCGGTCTCATTTTCACTCATGCTAACATTAACAGTAGCATCAACAGCTACTATCTTTCCAGTGGTTAAACCACTCGTTCTACCACTTTTTTGTACTTGTAGATCTACTTCAGCTTCTTTAATGCCCTTGATATCACCTATTTCAATAATTCTAGAATTAACCATCTGCTCAGATTTTGGACTAGCAACTGCACAATCAACAATATTACTTTGACCCTGTTTCAATAACTTAAAATTATAATTTGGTCTAAGAAGATGTATAACAAAATTAGCAAACTTCTCTACAGCGATTGCTATATTGCAGTCAGACTCTCCTTGACCTCGGTAAATAGGTACAAACCTCTCCAAATATCCTATAATATCCTCAGGATTATTACCATTATCATAAGACCCCGGCTGTAATATTGGGTCTCCTTTTTGAGATCTATCATCTTTACCATTACTTATATTTGCCAGCACATGGTTATTAGATAAAATTAGTGTTTTCCCAGTCTTTTTATCCCTGACAATAGCCCCCAAAGTACCAGCTGAAATTTTATAATGACCAATACTAATACCTGGTTGCGCTGGTCTTAATCTATTTGTTCTCACTTCAAAAAAATTAAGTTCACCAATTTCTATAACATCTGTTTTACAATTATCAACTTTCTGAGGAACCATATCTTTTTTATTAATTTTATGAGCTGGCAACTTCTTTTTAACAAGAATAATTATCGCCTTTTCACCAGTGCTTTTTCCTCGCCTTTCCTTTATACCATGACCAATACCAACAACATTTGACCTTTCTAAAAATGATTTCTTATATCTATTGATAATTTTTTTATAATTTTCCATAATTATCCCTCCAAAGACATTTACTCATATAATATTCAGGAGGTATATTTTTAGTGAAGATAGACAAAAAAAATAAGCTGTGATCTATAAAGATCACAACTCATATAAGTAGATATTTATTATGTTTTTAATTTTTTTTATTATAATTAAATCTGATAATTTTAAAGCCTTAAAATATATTTTCAAAAAACTAGATTATACCTATCTTTTCATCTTCACTTTTTAACTTTAATTCAACATTATCAGTTAATAAATCAGCATAACTGTACGAAAGACGCCGTATCTGATGATGATCATTAATTTTTACTACAAAAATATTTTGATGAGTTTTTTCTAATACGCCTTCCTTCTCCAGGCTCTTCCTCCTACCACGATTTGCTTTTATCATTACTTCACGACCAACAAAAGAATGAACACTATCTCTTATTTCTGTTAATATATTTTGGTTTTTATTCATTTAGCGGTCCACCTTCCTAATTAAACTATATTTAAAATTTAATAGAAATACAAAGATTAACCATTAAGATTAATTAACACGATTAGTAATAGTATAACACAAAGGAGAATTAATAGTCAAATGAAAATTAATATTATACCAGATATCATAATCCTTGTCAAGGATTATGGGGTTTTTTTTAGAATATAGTAGAATTAAGGATATTGTAGTCGTAATTTCCCCCTTGTTTCTATACCGCCTATACCACCACTACCAGTAATTGTATTATT
>JBDNGI010000317.1:0-4012 GCA_041689345.1 Halanaerobiales bacterium | reverse complement strand
TGTCAGATTGAATATTGTTGTTATCAGAAGATAAATCATCTGACTTTTCTGTTTCATTATCAGGTGTTTTTGAAGAAGTTTTTTCTTTTTCTGTCTTTGTACCAAAGAGGGCTTCTTCACGAAGACGCAGTAATCCCTTTGCTTTTTCTAATTCTTGTTCCAGTTCTTTGATCTGAGCATCACGTGTAGCCAACTCTAAATGAGTCTTTTTTAGTTCGTCCTTCTTTTGGCGTAGTTCTATTCCAAATGAGCATTTCGCTGGTTTGCACATTGCTCCGCGTGTGGGTTTGATATATTTTGTTGTATTTATGGCAGTCGAATTTGTTTTCATATTATATATATTCGACATAAAAAGCAGGTCGTCTGCATAAAATCAAAAAAAATTAATTTTTTTTATGCGGGTTTACTGAATACTTACTTAGAGACTTTTGAAATTGAAATAAAATTAATTGAGTTTGAAATGACAATAGTTAAAATATTAAATGCAAAAAAAATCTTGGTTCGTCCCCCAGTAGAAGAGTTAAAATCTGATATTAAAAGTATCAAAAATGGTCTTTATAATTTAAAGGATGAAGAACTGAAAAATTTAATAAAAAAAATCAATGGAAAAATTGATAATATTATTGATGGTCAGATGATGGCTGAACTGGGTGGAGCAGGTATATATTTAAGAAATATGAGAAATGCAGCCAAAAAAGAGGGAAAAAAGAATCAGTAAATAAATATATTAAACCGTAATGATTAAGAACCCTTCTCATTTTGAGGAGGGTTCTTTGCAAATATACATTAGTTCGTGACATAACGTTGACAGTGGCCTGATGTATAATATATTAAAACACCTAAAAAGAAGGTTTAAAGTCATATTTAGAGAATAAATTATATTAGGAAATAAAAGTATTTGATAGAAAATATTATCGACATTTTATAACATTAATCGACAGAATATTTAGAATGAGGTGGTTTAAATGCAAAGTAATTTCTTTTTTCTTAAAAATAAGTGGTCAAATTTAGCTGAAATAGTTGAGTTAGCAGAAGAAAATTTATATCAGGATCCAAATACAGCAGTTGTTAAACTTAGAATGTTTACTGAACAGATTGTAGATTACATATTTGCTTATGATAATTTAGAAGAGCCAGAAGAAAATAGTTTCTTTAATAAATTAAGATTATTAGAAAGAGAAAGCTTAATTCAAAATGAAATAGAAGATATTTTTCATACTTTAAGAATTGAAGGTAATAAAGGAGTACATGAATCCTTAGACTCTACGGAAAAAGCTAAAACTTTGCTTTCACTCAGCCATAAACTAGCAGTCTGGTTTATGCAGGTTTATGGAGATTGGAAATATGAAGCAGAAGAATTTAAACTACCTAAAAAAGAAGATAAAAAAGAAAATAACTTAGAATCTTTAGAGAAAAAATATGACAGTCTTATTGAAGAAATGCAGCAGGAATTTGATGAGTTGAAGTATAATCAAAATGATACTCAACTTAATGAAAGAAAATCTAAAAGTGAAAAATCAAGCAGTCAATTAGTTTTTAATGCTCAAGAAGATCAGATGATTAAGATTAATAGTGAAGATAATAGTATCGAAATAAATTCTGAGTATAAATTTATTACAACTGATGTGATTAATGAGTCAGAATCACTATATAAAGAAGTCTGGGATTCAGTACGCAAAGCTTTTAGTGGAAGAGAATGTGTTGCCTACTGGAGATATCCTATTTTTTCTAAAAGAGGTGAAAATAATAAAGAGCCTGATATTACTATACTTGATAGAGAATTAGGTATTATTGTTTTAGAAATACTAGATTATGATAGAAATAATATTATTAATGCTCAATATGAGAGATGGGATTTTAGTAGTGGGAATAGTTATTCACCAATTTATGATGTTGAAGATAAATTATATTCAATCAAAGGCTTATACTTTGGAAATAGAAAGATAAGAGGAATTAAAGAAACAGCTGCAGTTGTTTTACCTAAATTTAATAGGAATAACTGGTTAAAAAATAATCATGATGATCAAAAAATTATTTTTAAAGATCAATTATCTAAGAAGAGCTTTTTAAAACGTTTAGAAGAAATTAAAACTGTAGAAGGCAGTAAATCTATCAATAGTGAGGCTTGGAATGAACTTTTAATGACTTTTACCGGTCAGAATACATTTGCAGTATTTGGGGATAAACCTGTAACAAGTGAATCAGATGATAAAAAAAGAAGTGAAGTAAAACAAATTATAAAAGAAGATCTTTTTGAAGTTGATATGCAACAGGAAGTTATAGGTAAAACAATACCTCCAGGTCCCCAGAGAATTAGAGGAATTGCTGGTTCAGGTAAAACAGTGCTCTTAGCTCAAAAAGCTGCTCATATGCATTTAAAGCATCCTGAGTGGAAAATAGCTTTAGTGTTTTTTACCCGCAGTTTATATGACAGTGTAATTCAAGAAGTGAATAAATGGCTAAAAAGATTCAGTAATGGTGAGGTAGAATATAATCCAAAAGAAAATGATAATTTACAGGTATTACATGCCTGGGGTGCTAAAGATCAACCTGGTTTTTATAGAGAGCTTTGTGATATACACGGGGTAAAACCTCTTCATGCAGGTAGAAAAAAATTAATTGATGGAGCACCTAATGAAAAATTAGTTCATGCCTGTAAGTTTTTATTAGAAGAAGTAAATGAAGTAAAAGAAGTTTATGATGGAGTATTAATAGATGAGGCTCAGGATTTAGTTGTTGATAATGAAAAGATTAAATATAAGGATAAGCAGCCATTTTATTGGTTGGCTTATCAGAGTTTAAAAACTATAGATGAAAATAAAGATAAGCGCCTTATTTGGGCTTATGATGAAGCACAGAGTCTTAACTCATTAAATATACCTACAGCTCCTCAGCTTTTTGGAGAAGAACCTCATTTCAAAAGGTTAGTTAGTGGTTTTCACCCCGGTGGTATCCGCAAAAGTGAGATTATGAATAAATGTTACAGGACACCTGGTCCTATTTTAACAGCAGCTCACGCAATAGGAATGGGGCTTTTAAGATCTGATGGTATGCTTAGAGGATATACTACTCAAGAAGATTGGGAGAATATCGGTTATGAAGTAAAGGAAGGTAGTTTTAATCCTGTTGGACAAAAAGTAGTTTTACATCGTCCGCCAGAGATGACTCCCAATAGAGTGCCTGAATTATGGCCTGATGATATTATTAAATTTAATACTTATAATACCCGCAAAGAAGAATTGAATAATTTAGTAGAGAAGATTAAATATAATATTGAAGTTGATGGCTTATCTCCAAGCAGAGATATTTTAGTAATTGCTTTAGGTGATAGCAAGGAGGCTTATCAATTAAAAGTAGAAGCTGCTAAAAGATTGAAAAAAGAAGGAATTGATATCTTTATTCCTAAAACTTTAAAAAATAATATTTTTTATCCTAATTATCCAAATGTAGACCCAAATAAATTTTGGAATGAGGGAGGAGTTACTTTTACAACTACCTACAGAGCCAAAGGTAATGAAGCATATATGGTTTATGTAATTGGCTTAGATAAAATTGCAGAAGATGAAAGTAATTTTGCTCTTAGAAACCAGCTTTTTGTAGCTTTAAGTAGAACTAAAGGCTGGCTTGAAATATGTGGTATTGGTGATTTTCCAATGTATGATGAGTTTAGAGATGTAATTAAAAGTGATAATACCTTTGAGTTTATTTTTCAGAGAACTTTGTCAGATAAAGAGAAAAAGAAGAATAAAACTAAAAAAAAAAAAAATAAAGACTAATGATGTTGTAGAATTAAAGACTGGAGAAAGAGCTAAGGTAATTAATAGAAGTAGCGATACATTAATAGTAAAGATTTCAGATGATGAGACTAGAGTTATAAAGGCAAATCAATGTAAATTCATTAGAAAAGGCAAAGAAGTTTATTAAATAATACTTATATATTGGAGAGATGATATATGCAAGATCTTGTAAAAAATGGACTAAATCTTTTTAATTATTTGGAAGAAGTTATTCG
>JBDNGI010000316.1:0-4279 GCA_041689345.1 Halanaerobiales bacterium | reverse complement strand
CCAATCAAAGGTGCTACTATTGATAGAATAATACCTGTTATTATAGCAACTTTATAGTTAAACTTATTACTTTTAGCAATATACCCTACTATTAATGCAATAGCAATATTTACCAGTGCAAAGGGTATATTTTTGGGATTAGTCAATACACCACTTACCACATTTGTTAAACCCCCTGTCATTGCGCCAATCCAAGGTCCAAGAATTACTGAAACAAAAATTGTTCCAATTGCATCTAAAAATAATAACGGAATTCCAAGCAAGTCTACAACCATGCCAGCAACAATATTTAAAACAATACCAAATGATGCTATTACCATAGCATTTGTTGATTTAAAAACACTTTTTTCCATAAACATCCTCCTAATAATATTCTCTAAGTAGATTATATCCAAATATAGAAAGCAAGTAAAATAGGCATTTTCTATTGAGAATAATTATTAATAAGTTAATCTTATTTTTATCTAATAGCATCCTCGGCCCCTTTTCCATATAATTTAAATATCAACTTAGTCTCCCTAACACCAATATCCATTTCCTCAGCAATTTCATCTGGAGTCATACCTAAGTCATATAGTTTGAAAATTTCCAGATACTTCTCTGGTATTTTTTCCTCCTGTTCAGAGGCTAAATTCTTATTGAGTATATCCTCAAAAGAATCAGTTTTATTTACTGACTTTATATGATTATGTTCATTATCAAGATTGCTACTAATTTCGACCCTTAGTGTTTCCAAAGTCCTTTTGATACTTTTTTCTTTCCAGGATAGTTCATTAATTATGGTTCCCATATCAGAATTAAGACGTCGTAATCGTTGATTGTTATTTTTTATTGTTTTTTCCAGTTCTCTGCTCTCATCCTCTAATTCAGATATACTAGAAGACTTTTTCTTTTTCTGGTCCTTTATATTCTCATTATTATTATCAGGTAAGTAAATATTTTTGGAAAGGCCAAAAATCCTATAGACACCAAACATAGTTAGAGTAGAGCCAATTATTATCATAAACCAGGCCATAGTATCACTCCAAAAGTATTAAACTTTAACATCTAGAATTCTCCCCTTTTTAACACCCAGTTGGATCTCATCATCTTTTTGATCTTCAGAATTATTTTTATTATTATTAGAATGCCTTTCTTTTTTAGACTGATTATTTTTCTCCTGTTTTTCTCTAATTGATGCTTTATCAGTCCCATCATTGGAATTAACCCGTTGATTGTGTAGACGATTCTGTTCTTCAGTTTCTTGAGTGATTTGTCCCTGTTGCTGCATGTCATGAACACTGCGCATCTGTTGAATCTTTTCAACCTGTAGAGACATGGGAATATTAGTATTGGGGTTGATTGCTTGTGTCATCAATATCACCACCCTATGGACAATTGAGAATATCACCGTCCTGTTCAATAAACTTACTACCAGCCATTTCATTATGAATATTTAGTTGAGCATTACCTATTGTCATCTTTGTACCTGGATATATTTTTTTCTTTGCCTGTATATAACCATGCTCAGAAACCTTTAATTTTGCCTGTAATTCTATCAATATTTCTTCATTATTCTCAATACTTGAATTCAATTGTTGCTCGGTTTTTTGTAGTTGATATAACATCAGTACTTTTTTTTCTGGTAAGCCATCATTTTGCTCTTTATATTTTTCAAGTATTTTTATCGCCTTAATAGCTTTAAGCAAATTAATTTTAGCCTTATTAATGTCTTCCTCAGTTTTCCTAATTTTTAACTTCAATTCAGGGTCCACTCCTGCTTCAAGTTTTGTAGTAGTTGCCAGTAAAAACCCTATAACATTGGCTTCTATCTTACTACGGGCCTTAGCTACTCCACCTATAAGTAACCCCTTCTTTTCATTAACCTGTATATTATTACCTGAGATTAATTGGCTGTGCATAGCTGCATCACCTATAATTATATCTTTTCCAGCCTTAATATAAGCGTTCTCTACAAACAGTGCTTTAACATTACCCTTAGCATTAATTTTACTTTTGTTTTTACCAATAAACCCGTGTTGTATAATAACATCACCATCAGCTTCAATATCAGCAATTGAAACATTTCCTCTAACTTCCACATTACCAGCAGCCTTAATACTAAAACCTTCTGTCACATCACCTGAAATGATTACATTACCTATAAAATCTATATTACCGGTAGAAAGATCAACATCACCTTTAACCTCGTGAACAGGCAACACCTGTATCCTTTCCCTCTCATCGATAACTACTTGTCCAGCAGTTTTTGCAATAAGGGTATTCTCATCCTTTATTTCCGTATTCTTACCTTTGGGTAACTTAATATCTTTAGCCTTAGGTGGGGGGAGTTCTTCGCCAGTAACCCCCTTACCTGCTGTACCTGCCTCCGAGTCATTTTTCGTAACAAGTACATCACCAGGGTTAACATTAGTTATTAAACCAAGGTCATAAAAATCCATACTACCATCTTCACGCTTTGTACCTATTGAATCAATTTTATTTTCAAAATGGTAATTTAGGCTAGCGTCTTTTCCAGGAATAGGAGGTATCCCCTCAGCTATTAACACAGATTCAACCTCTGCCCTTTTTTCAATAAGTTTATCAATTTTATCGTCATCTATATTGAATACCACATCGTTTTCCATGATAATATTTTTTAAACCCTCTTTACTTAACTTTTTTCCTCCTGAGGCTGGCAGATAACTTACAAAAGCCTTCATTTTATCATCACTAATTGTGACAGTAAGTTCTGCCTCACGATCAAGTTCAGGTTTTCGAGGCGCTATAATTCCCCATTCATCTTCACCCTTAACAATTATTTCCCTTATCTTCTGTAAATCAACTTCTACAATTTCCTTATTATCAAGTTCTGATTTTATATCAGAGTAGTCAACTATTTTTCCCTGTCCTTGAGGTTTTGAGACTTTTAAACAAACCCCATCCTCAGCTATTTTTATCTGGAAACTACCATCAACTCTAATAGTATCCACCGCCATATCAAGAAAATCTTCTTCACTTTTACTAATTGTATCAGTATAAACTACTTTATATATCTTCTTTTTTGTTCCTAACCCTAAAAATCCCTTTTTTTCTTGATCTAGACTAACAGATATATTGGATTCTTTAAATTTATCGCCTAGAGAATCTTTCCATTGTTCCCTGGCAAGAGATATTGCTTCATTTTTATTTTTAGCTTCAAATTTCAATACTTTTTTCATCCTAACCCCCCCTTGTCTTAGCCAAATAATACATTTTAAGAGATATGTCATTCCCGAATTAAATTAAAGTGGCATGTTATGCAACGTCTTAAAACAAGTCCTGTTTTTTCTTCCCTAACATACCCCGTAAGCGAAAAATGGCTTTTTTGTGGATTTGTGATATCCTGGCAGGGGTAAGGTCCATAACCTCTGAAACTTCCTTCTGTGTTAGTTCTTCATAATAGACCAGTGCCACTACTAATTTTTCATCCTCACTTAGACGGTCAATTGCAGTGGCCAACATTTCCTCTTTCTCTTTATTCTGATAAACACTATCTGGAGATTTTTCCTTGTTTTCTGCTAACATATCCATAACCCGGGTATCACCAAACTCTTCATATAGAGAAACCCATTGTGATGAATATAGTTTTTGATGGAGTTCTTTAATTTTATCCTCTGGTATATCAGTAACCCCTGACAACTCTTCTATTGTAGGTTTTCTTCCCGTTTTTTTAATAAATTTATCTGTATTCTCTTTTATACGTTTTCCTTCTCTACGTATTGAATGAGGGAGCCAGTCTAATTTCCTCAAATGATCTATTATTTCACCACGGACTCTCTTGGAGGCATATGTTTTAAATAGCACACCTTTATTTATATCAAATTTATGAATAGCATCGATCAGTCCAAGAACACCGTAACTCATTAAGTCATCTTCATCTATAAATATCGGTACCAGCATTTTAATTCTACCAGCATGATACTTTACTAACGGTAGATATTTAAGCACTAACTCCTGAAAAATATCCTGATCATTATTTTTCTTAAATTCTACCCAGAAAGCATATTCATCTTGACTTTTTGTTACCATTAATTACCCTCTCCTCTATCAAGCCCCTGTTGTGCAACCTCCAGTACAGGAGGAGTCATTGGCGAAAATTTTTCAACATTCTCTTTTGTTTTCTCAGAATCTAAGGTTTTTGAATCATGATTGCTATCTTTGCTAATACTATTTTTCCCGAGAGAAGAAACACTGTTTGTATCCAGATTATTATTTCGCTTATCGCTATCTTTATTACTATCTTTATTACTATCTTTAT
>JBDNGI010000315.1:0-2687 GCA_041689345.1 Halanaerobiales bacterium | reverse complement strand
TTTTGCTGTAATTCTTTTAAGGTAATAGAATCTTCAATATGAAAAGGACCAGACCTGCTCCTAATTAATGATCTTAAATGTGCTCCAACATTAAGTTCTTTCCCAATATCATCTGCCAATGTACGTATATAGGTTCCCTTTGAACAAAGGACACGGATTTTAATTATTGGGAGATTTACATTAAGTAGTTCAATATTAATGATTTTAACCTCTCTAGGTTCACGTTCAACCTCTTTACCCTGTCTAGCTAATTTATATAATCTTTTTCCATTATGATGAATGGCTGAAAACATTGGCGGAATTTGTTGAATTATACCGTGAAATTTATTCAATACTTGATTTATCTGCTCATTACTTATGTCCTGCCAGTCATCATTTGTTTCAATTACTTCACCCTCTGTATCCAAAGTATCTGTTACAACCCCTAACGTAATTTCAGCAATATACTCCTTTTCCCCTTCAGGGATATAGGGAATCATTTTAGTTGCTTTTCCTACACATATCGGCAGAACTCCGATTGCAGCAGGATCTAAGGTGCCTGTATGTCCAACTCTTTTACAGGATAACTCTTTTCTAATATAAGAAACCACCCGAAAGGAAGTAATCCCAGGGGGTTTCTTAATATTTATTATTCCATTTAAGTCAGACATGATCTTCCACCTTACTTAAAATTATTTTTTCTGCCTTATTAATGTTTTCATTGATAGTACAACCTGCTGCCCTTGGATGACCTCCCCCTCCAAAGAGAGCTGCTATCTCATTAACAGAACAATAATTATTAGATCGAAAACCAACTATAGTTTCCTTTTCACTAACTTCAGTAAAAACTACACCAAGCTCTACTCCTTTGATATCCCGAGCATAATTTACCAAACCTGATGCATCTTCTAAATCTGCACCACTTTTATTTAACATCTTTTGTTCAACTCTTAGATAGGCAATTTTACCATTCTGATGCATTTGAAGAGTAGATAATGCCATACCCTTTAATTTGACTGCAGCATATTGATAACCGGCAAATATTGCCCTATTAATACTATAAATATCAACACCTAAATCCATCAGATTTGAGATAATACTAAATACTTGGGCAGTAGCATTTTGGTAACGGAGACCACCTGTATCAGCTATAATTGCTGTAGCTATAGCAGTACCAATCTTTTTATTAATAGAAAAACCAAGATCTAGATTAAGCAGATCATAGATTATATGTCCTACAGCAGCCTTTTGCGAGTTAATATAGTATATGTCTCCATATTCAGGATTATCAATATGATGGTCTATATTTACTGTATAATATTTTTCAGCCAATTCCTTACCAGAACCCAGACGATCTTGATCACCAGAGTCCAAGGCTATACAAATGTATTCCGCATCAGAAACAGGGAGAAAATCTTCAAAAGTCTGATAATCTGCTGAATCTATATCAAATAATTCATACTTAGAGGCAGGTGGATTTTCCAGTATTATTACTGATTGTTTATCAAGACTATCAAGATACCATTTCATAGCAAATAAGGATCCAATGCAATCTCCATCTGGATTAAGATGACCCATCAATATAAAATTATCTTTTTTAACTATAACATCTCTTATCTGCTCTAATGAGATCATTTTAATTATCTCCTTCATCATCTGATTCTTTTTTTACTTTATCCAATATTTTTGAAATATGGGCACCATATTCTAAAGAATTATCATACCTAAACAAGATTTCAGGTGTATGATAGACAGTTATCCGCTCACCCAATAATTTTCTTATATAACCAGCGGCTTTGTCCAACCCTTTCATAGAATCTTCTTTTTCTTTATCACTACCATATACACTAACATATACTTTGGCATGTCGTAAATCTCCTGAAACTTCAGCATCAGTTACTGAAACAAAACCAATTCTAGGATCTTTAACTTCCCTTAAAAGGATGTCACTAATCTCTTGTTTAATCAATTCTGCCAATCTTTCTGCTCTCTGTTTTACCAACTTTAATCACCTACCCTGTAACATAATAGATAAAATAATTATCAGCTTTATTTTAAGCAAAAGCAAGACTTATATATAATATTCATGTTTTAGGTTTATAAACTTCTTTCAATTTCTCTAATTGTATAGATTTCTAACTCATCACCAATTTTAATATCGTTATAACCTTCAATACCAAGGCCACACTCATATCCTTCCCTTACTTCTCTTACATCATTCTCAAACCTTTTAAGAGAACCAATCTCTCCTTCATATATTACTACATTATCGCGGAGTAGCCTTACTTTATCATTACGATTTATAATACCATCTGTAACATATAGACCTGCAATCAAACCAATCTTAGGCACCTTAAAGGTATCTCTAATCTCTGCTCGGCCTGTAACTTCTTCTTTTAGTTCCGGATCAAGTAGACCAGACATAGAATCTTTCAATTCTTCAATTGCTTTATAGATTACGCGATATGTTCTAATATCTATACCTTCTTTTTCACCTAATAAACGTGCATTCTTATCAGGTCTTACGTTAAAACCAAGTATTACAGCATTTGATGCACTGGCTAAATATATATCATGTTCATTAATAGCTCCAACACCAGTATGAATGATATTTACTGAAACCTCTTCATTACCTAATTTTAAGAATGAATCCCTTAAGGCCTCAATAGAACCATGAACATCAGCTTTAACAATTATATTAAGTTCTT
>JBDNGI010000314.1:0-1808 GCA_041689345.1 Halanaerobiales bacterium | reverse complement strand
CAGTTATTGATTGAGAAGAGTATAAAAGGCTGGAAAGAGATTGAATACGAGGTTATGAGGGATGCAAATAACAATTGCATTACTATTTGTAATATGGAAAATATAGACCCTGTCGGTGTTCATACTGGTGATAGTATTGTTGTAGCCCCCAGCCAGACACTAACAGATAAAGAATACCAAATGTTTCGTTCATCAGCACTAAAAATTATCCGTGCCCTAGGTATCGAAGGGGGTTGTAATGTCCAATATGCCCTTGATCCGGAGAGTTTCCAGTATTATATTATTGAAGTAAATCCTCGTGTTAGTAGATCAAGTGCCCTTGCTTCAAGGCTACTGGTTATCCGATTGCTAAGGTATCAGCCAGAATTGCTATTGGATATACACTTGATGAGATAGATAATGCGATTACAGGTAAGACTACTGCTTGTTTTGAGCCAGCTTTAGATTATGTGGTCTTTAAGATACCTCGTTGGCCTTTTGATAAATTCCATTACGCTGATAGGGAATTGGGTACTCAGATGAAGGCTACAGGAGAGGTTATGGCAATAGAACGTACTATTGAGGCATCGATGTTAAAGGCTGTACGTTCTCTGGAAATAGATAGATATGGTTTGCGCCTGGAAGAGTTTACTCAGATGTCAGATCAGTATATTGAAGAAAAACTTATTAATCCAGATGATAACCGCCTGTTTATCCTTGCAGAGGCCTTGCGAAGGGGATGGACAGTAGAAAAAGTCCATGAAATTACTAAAATAAGTACATTTTTTATAAATAAAATTGAAAATGTTGTAGGCTGTGAGAATAAATTAACAAAATGCCTAAAACCGATAATTGAAGAGCTTGATATTGAGAAAATTCATCTATTAAATGAAATTGTTTATAAAGAGCAGCTATCTAATAAAGGTCAGGTGTCTGATATAGAGCATGATAAAATTCTTTTAAAGGAATTATTGAAAAAAGCTAAGTTCATGGGTTTTTCCGATATAGAAATAGCCAGTTTATTAGAAATAAAGGAACAGGATGTAAAGAAGTTAAGGAGTATCTTGGCTATCAAAGCAGTATTTAAAATGGTTGATACCTGTGCAGCAGAATTTGAGGCAGAGACACCTTATTATTATTCATCTTATGAAACAGTAAATGAATCAGAGCCTACAGATAGCAAAAAAGTTCTGGTACTTGGCTCTGGCCCAATTAGGATTGGACAGGGAATAGAGTTTGACTATTGTAGTGTACATTCTGCCTGGTCATTACATGAAGAGGGCTTTGAATCTATTATAGTTAATAACAATCCAGAGACTGTTAGTACAGACTTTGACACCTCAGATAGACTGTATTTTGAACCACTTACTAAGGAAGATGTAATGAATATAATTGAACATGAAAAGCCAGCAGGTGTTGTTGTTCAATTTGGTGGGCAGACTGCTATAAATCTAGCAAAGCCATTACAATTAGAGGGTGTAAATATACTGGGTACATCAGTTGAATCAATAGATTTGGCAGAAGATAGGGATAAGTTTATTAAGCTACTAAAAGAATTGGATATTCCTGCCCCTCTTGGTGATGTCGCTTCATCTTTAAAAGAAGCTCAATTGATAGCTGAAGATATTGGATACCCTGTTCTGGTTAGGCCTTCATATGTACTAGGGGGAAGGGCTATGGAGGTTGTATATAATACTATAGAATTACGTGAATATATGGCTAATGCCGTTAAGGCTACGCCAGACCAGCCTGTTCTGGTAGATAAGTATATAACAGGTACAGAAATTGAGGTTGATGCAATATCTGATGGTGAAGTAGTGGTTATCCCT
>JBDNGI010000313.1:0-5358 GCA_041689345.1 Halanaerobiales bacterium | reverse complement strand
CTTTAGAGTCAAAAGGCTTTTCCTTTCTGGATAATAACATAGGATTCAAAGGGGGTTCTAACATATAGCAAGCACTCCAGTCATTTTTCAGTAGATAGATAAGGTAAATAGCGGGGAAGTTAAGACCCGCTATTTAATCAAGTGTATAAATCTATTACTTCTTATCTTTAGCTGGTTTAAATGTATTACATTTAGTTTGATTTGACATAGAAGGGTCAGCCCCTAGAGCCCCAGCTTCCATATCATCATTACCGAAAAAGTTTTTGCCTACCTCAATTGCGTCAGCTCCACAGATATCACCAGTATCCCAATAGGCACAGTCATCAACAGAACATTTTATTTTCGCCAAAACAGAAACACCTCCCTTTTTAATATATTCTGCCACTCAAGGGGAGTTTTATACAAGATGGGTTTAAATTATATAGTAGTGGTAATAATATAAATAGGACTTAATTTATTGGAATTTGTGTTATTCCATTTGAATCATAGCCCCACTTGTTTTGAAACTTGGTGGTACTTACTTGTAGAAGCCCTAAAGAATGACCTAAAGAATCAGGACTTGTGAGTTAAATGTATTATATAAATTATAGAGGAGGGTTAAAGATGGATTTATGTTCACTATGTCAAAAGATAGAGAAGATTAGAGTTTTTCAGGCTAGACCATATTATAATGATTTATGTGATGAGTGTAAACGGAAAGTAGTGGAAAGAAATAAAAAAAAATATCTATTTAATCACATTTTATAAAATAATATATGTTGAATGCCAAATAAAGTCGATTTTTCCCTTATTTAATGATAAAATAGTTATTAAATGACTTATAGTAGTATTTTATGTATTAGATTGAATAATAAAATATAAAAGATATTATAAAAAAAGGGGAAATAAATGAATTATATCGTAAAATTATTTATAGGATTAGTAGTAGTAATAGCTATAATATGTAGCATATTTTTGTACTATAATTATTATGTAAGTATATCATTATGGCATTTTATCTTATTTACATTTTTTATTTTTTTCACTACCAACTTTATTAATACCAGTAGTTTAAGTCGGGATATTAATATAGGAATGGTTTTACCTATTACTTTTATTATAATGGATGTATATGGTCCTTTTTGGGCTGCTATTATTATTTCTATCAGCGTCATCAAAATAAAACATAGGAAAGAACACTATATTTATAAATTTATATTCAATAGAGCTATGTTTATTATTACTGGTGCTGCCTCTGCTTTAACATATCATTATCTTATTTCTAATCCAAATATTGATGGTGTATTTGTCTGTACCCAATGCCTTTGTATGGAAAGTGTTGCCCTTGCAGGGGAAAAATAAGCCCTGTTAGGGTACTGCTTCCGTATTGCTTCATCATATATTTTCAATAGTTTAAGCATCTGTAAAAGAATGAGGAATATATGTGCGACGCTTTTTCCTGGGAATATCAGGCACTATAACATCTGTTTTTCTTCGTTTTCTCAAGTATCGTATAAAACTTACAACAACATAGATTCTTGATCTGCATGAATTGTTGGTTTCAGTATCGCGCTTATGGCACCATCCATCTACCATCTTCTGAGACAGAAGTACAGCTTCCGGATATCGTTTCTTGCAGTACCGGTCAAACAGAACTAGATTTGGTTCATAAGAAGATTCATTCCAATGTCCAGATGTTTTCTGGTAGAAAACATATGACTGTATGAGCGGTGCAAGAAAAGAAGCAAATTTATTCATGGGAAAACACCTCCTTTGAAACAGAGAGCCTTCTCGGCTAAATAATTCTTTATATATAAGGGCTCATAGCCCTTGTTTCTTTTTTTCACCCCCACCAAAACTGATCTTTCCTTTAATTTAGTGAGACCAGTTTACATTTAATCCTTGAGTTTAACTGTAAAAAGGCGAGGTTCTATGAATAAGGAATCCTCGTGGGCTTGCCCCGAGGAGCGTCAAATTGTATAAAGTTGGAAGAAAGACATTAGATTAGATGGAGTGATGGGTCAGAAAGATGATGATATAAAAGCTCTATATAATTCACAAAAAGATTCTTATACCTATTTGCCGTAACGATGTTGTAAACCTATACATTTTATTTTTATAGATTCTCCCTGTCATTGCAGGAGAATCTATTTTTATGCGTAATATAAGTAAGTAGTAGATAAATTGGCCCGATTTAGAAGGAGAAGTGACAATATATGCATAATGAACTTAAATATAGCACTGCAATTAAAACTAAACCATTCTTATATATAGAACTAAAAAAGATGGCCAAATTAAAGGTTAATAATTCTGAAATGTCATATAGTGAATTAAAAAATAAAGCAGTTGAAGATAATATTTTCCAATATAATACCGTAAGTAGGAGAAAGGGAGTTGCCTCAGCTATAACTAAGCGAATCAAAGTACTTGATGATTACCTTATAGATAAATTATTAGAAGGAACAATTGATACTAGTAAGCAGATAGCTATTTATACTATTTTAAAGACAGATAGGTTGTTTTATGAATTTATGGATGAGGTCTATAAAGATAAGTATCAAGTGAGAGAACCTTACTTGACTGATAAAGACTTTAATATCTTCTTTAAACATAAAGCAGAACAAAGTGAGAGAGTAGCTACTTGGGTAGATTATACTTATTATAAGTTAAAACAAGTAATTATAAGGGTCTTATTTGAGGCTGATTTTATAAAAGACCAAAAAGAAAGAGAAATAAAGAAAGCAATTATCAGCGAAGAATTAACAGAGCATCTAAATAGTATAGGTGATAGGAAATATTTACAAGCTATGTTAGGAGGCATCTAAATGTCTAATATAAGAGGAAGATTAGATAAAATCTTACCTGAGATTAATAAAGATAATTTTATGGAAAGTAAAGGCTTGGGTAATGAGATAGGATTTTATGTTTTTGACTATGCTCCTGAAGACGAGATGATAGTTAGGGAACATGTTAAGTTTTTGAAAAGAAAAATAAACAATAATACAAAGCCTGTAAATATAATAGAATTTGATCTTTACAATGTAATGTTAGAAATTCTTGAAGATAAAGGATATCTAGAAAAAACAATAGAAATGGAAGAGAAACAAGGTAGTGAGAAAATATTGAAAGCGGTCAAGAAAACCCTCAGGCTTACTAGTAAAAACAATCTTTTTGTAAACTACATAAAAGAAAGGGTTAAAGAAAACCATATAGTTTTCTTAACAGGAGTGGGTAAGGCGTGGCCGTTTGTAAGGTCTCATACAGTACTAAACAACTTGCATGCTACAATTGATCAGAATCCATTGGTAATGTTTTTTCCTGGAACTTATGATGGAGCTGAGTTGAGTTTGTTTGGAGATATACATGATGATAATTATTATAGGGCATTTTCTCTAGTAACGGAAAAACAAAATTAGAAGTAGATAAATGGAGGGGTCATTGTGAAGATCAAAGATATGTTTGTTAAGAGTATTAACCGTGATATAAAAGGTGTAATTAAGGTTGCTCAAAAAGATGACGAAAACGTTAAGCAAGAATTAGAAGAGTATGTAGTTACAAAAGAGTTAGAAATACATTTCCGTGACTTTTTCGAGGCCTATCAAAAGGGTATTGATGGACTCACAGACAAAATGGGTGTCTGGATATCAGGTTTCTTTGGCTCTGGTAAATCACATTTTTTGAAGATACTATCCTATATTTTAGAAAATCGAGAGGTTAAAGATAAGAAGGCTATTAAGTTCTTTGATGATAAACTAAAGGATCAGTTTATATTAGCTAATATGAAGAGAGCCAGTGATATAAATACAGATGTGATTCTTTTTAATGTAGATTCCAAAAGTGATTCTGATAGCAAAGCAGATAAAGAGGCAATAGTAAAGGTGTTTATGAAGGTATTTAATGAGCATCTAGGCTATTGTGGTAGCATCCCCTGGTTAGCAGACTTAGAACGCCAGTTAGATAATGATGGCAACTTTCTGGCCTTTAAAGATAAGTTTCAAGAGATAAGTAATGATCAGTGGGAAAATAGAAGAGAAGATATTTATTACGAAGAAGATGCTATTATTGAGTCATTAATAAGTACAACCCAGATGAGTGAAGATGCTGCTCGACATTGGTATGAAAGCTCTGAAGAGACCTATAGTCTTAGTATTGAAAAGTTTGCTAAACGTGTTCAGGAATATATTGAAGAAAAAAGTGATAATTATCATTTTGTCTTCCTAGTAGATGAGATTGGCCAGTATATTGGAGATGACGGCCAACTGATGCTTAACCTGCAGACTGTTTCAGAGGACCTAGGTACCTATTGTGGTGGGAAAGCATGGGTAATTGTAACTTCTCAGGAGGCTATTGAATCTGTTACTAAAAGGATTAAAGGTATGGATTTCTCTAAAATCATGGGTAGATTTGATACTAGATTAAGTTTGTCCAGTGTTAATGTTGATGAGGTTATCAAAAAACGTATCTTAGATAAAAGTCAAACAGCCCAGGATACTTTAGAACTTTTATATAATGAAAAAAGTGCAATATTGAAAAATGTGATTACTTTTACAGATAATAGCTATGATTTAAAAAGATATTCTAATGCTAAGGAATTTATTAATGTATATCCTTTCGTCCCTTATCAATTCAAACTTTTGCAGGAAGTATTTGAAGAAATAAGAAGACATGGTGCTACAGGGAAACACCTTGCTGAAGGAGAACGTTCACTTCTAAGTGCATTTCAAGAATCCGTTCAGAAATATCAAGATGATGATGCTGGAATATTAATGCCTTTCTCTGTCTTTTATGAACCTATACAATCATTTTTGGATGGTAACATACGAAGGGTGATTAGAAATGCTGAGGAAAATAACAATCTTAAGCTTGAAGATGTCGAGGTTTTAAAGTTATTATTTTTAATCAGATATATTAAAGGTTTACCTTCTAATATAGAAAACATAACAACTCTAATGGCAAGTAATATTGATGAAGATAAAATCATCTTAAGAGAAAATATTAAGGGGTCATTAAAAAGGTTACGCAAAGAAACCCTTATTCAAAGAAATGGTGAAGAATATTATTTTCTTACAAATGAAGAACAGGATATAAATAGAGAAATTGATTCTCTCAATGTAGATATGAGTACAGTAATCCAGAATACAGGTAATATTATCTTTGAAGATATTTATACTGATAAGAAATATCGGTATTCAAAGATATATGATTTCCCCTATAATCAGATGATAGATGGGCGAGCGCGAGGTAGGCAAACAGAAGATATAGGAATTAAAATAATTACTCCATATGCTGATGAAATTATAGATCAGCAGTTATTGCTACAATCAGCAGGAGAAAATAATCTAATTATTAAATTGCCTGATGATCCTACTTTTATAAATG
>JBDNGI010000312.1:0-4291 GCA_041689345.1 Halanaerobiales bacterium | reverse complement strand
CATCAAGAATACCATGATGATTTAGATTATATGTTTAAAGAAGACCTTGAAGTTTTGCGGTCCAAGTTACTTAAAGTATTTGGTATTGGACCAGAAACAGCTGATTCTATTTTACTTTATGCTGGTAATTACCCGGTATTTGTCATTGATGCCTATACAAAGAGATTTTTTTCAAGGATGAATTTTACTACAAAAGATGTTAGTTATCATGAACTACAACAGCTTATAATGGAAAATTGTCCGCCAAATGTAGATAAATATAATGAGTATCATGCTTTAATTGTGGCATTAGGCAAAAATGTTTGTAAAAAGAGAAGTCCAAATTGTAATATTTGTCCACTGGCCAATGAGCCTACAGGGTAACAGCTTTTTTAGAAATATTGTGAAATAAGGACTGATAAATCATTTATTTTTTTAAATTTTATTCAATATTGTGGATAAGTTTAGTAAAAAATATATATTTGTTAATTATTAAGCCACAGCGATTCATGTGGTTTTTTTTGTCATTTTAACTAATAAATCTATTGATTTGGGCAAAAATACAAGGTATTATACCCTTAAAGTATACTATTTTAGTATTTTTTGTCTATTTATAACTATAATAGCTAAGAGGGTTGAAGTTGTAACTCTAAAGTTATCCACAGGAATATCCACATATTAACAGTTGGGATAGTTTTAGGATTATTATTATTAATCTAAAGGTATTTTTTACCTTAAAGTTGCTTTGAGTAAACTAGAATTACTAATTCACTGTAATAAATAAATTTGACAAGGAGCATATTATATGGTATATTCTTTAGTAAGTTAAAGTATTAAAATAATAAAGGATGGTTTTTAAATATGAAAAAAATAAATAATATATTGAAATCACCTGGTGGAATGAGAAGTTACCTGCCAGGGGTTGCTACAGAACTAAAAAATATCGAGAAGGATATTATTGATGTTTTTGCCCTGTGGGGATATCGACCTATAATTACACCAACGTTAGAGTATTTTGAATCACTGACTGAAGGTATGGGAAGGACATTGGATAAAAAGCTATATAAATTTATAGATTATGAAGGAAATATATTGGCTTTAAGGCCGGAAATGACAGCACCTATTGCACGTACATTATCAACTCGCTTAAATGAAGTAGAGCTTCCTTTAAGGTTATCATATAGTGCTTCAGTTTTTAGATATGATCAACCACAGACCGGCAAGAATAGAGAGATTTACCAACTTGGTGTTGAATTAATTGGCGAAAAAAATTATTTAGCTGATGCAGAGGCTATAATATTAGCTATAGAGTCACTTCAAAAAACGGGTATTAAAGATTTTAAAATAGATATAGGCCATGCAGGATATTTAAATGGTATAATTAAAGAATTGGAACTAGATGAAGATCTAGAATTTGACATTAAAACATATTTAAATAAAAAAGACCTTGTCGGATTGAATAACTACATAATGGAACTAAATATTCCAGATAAGGAGACTCTAAAAAGGATACCTTTGTTAAGGGGTAGACTGGATATATTGAAGGATGCTCAGGAAATAGTTGATAATGAGGATTCTAAAGAGGCTGTAAATAATCTAAGAAAAATATATAATTATCTTGAAGGCTATGGATTTGCTGATTATGTAACCTTTGACCTGGGTTTAATTAGGGGCTTTGATTATTATACTGGTCTTGTTTTTGAAGGGTTTACTGAAAAACTGGGTTATACAATATGTGGTGGCGGCAGGTATGATAATTTATTAAAAAAATATAGTGGTATTAAAATACCAGCCATTGGTTTTGCTATTGGTCTAGAAAGGGTTAGATTGGCCCTTAAACGACAGGGATATGATTTTAAACCAGGGAAGATAGATGAATTAATTATTTCTAGGGAAGGTACTGAGGATCTAGCACTGAGTTTAGCAAAAAAATAACGGTCTAAGGGTTTAGTTGTAGTATTAACTGCGGAAGCTGGCAATGAGATTGTTAAAAAAGTAAAGGGAAATGGTTTAAAAAGGACTTTAACCTTTAAATCTGAGAATGAGCTAGAAGTAACTGAGTTGGATGATGATAGTAAAAGAAGTATAAGATTAGAGCAGGATTGGGAGGAAGCTTTATGGGAGATATAATTACCGCTTTACCTAAAGGTCGTTTGATGGGTGTAGTTGTTGACATACTAAAGAAAGCAAATTTTATTTCTGAGGATCTTGATATAGATGAAATATCACGGAAGTTAGTCTTTACTGATCAAAAAACCGGTAATTCTTTCCTTTTGGCTAAACCGAAAGATGTACCTATTTATGTAGAACATGGAGCAGCAGATATTGGTATTACAGGTAAAGATGTTATTCTAGAACATGGGAAGAGGCTCTATGAGCTGTCAGATTTAAAGGTTGGTTGGTGTAAATTGGTTGTTGCTGTTCCTGAAGAAACCGGCATTACTGATATTAAGGATATACCTGAACATAGTCGTGTTGCAACATCATTTCCTAATATCACCAAGAGATTCTTTCAAAAAATTGGGATACAGGTTGATACTATTTATTTAAATGGTTCTGTAGAATTATCCCCCTTAGTTGATTTAGCTGACGTAATTGTAGATATTACCTCTACAGGTACAACCTTGCGTAAGAATAAATTGCTACCCATTGCTGATATAGTAGAATCATCATCTAGATTAATTGTAAATAATGTTAGCTATAAAACAAAATATGATATTATTAGTAATTTAATATTAGAGATAGAGAAAAATGCTTCCGAAATTGAGTGATATATATTAAGAAGACTAGTTTCAGCTTTAGTTTATATTCTATTTGAATTTTAGGCATTGAAATAAATTATGGAAGGAAATCAGTATGAATTTATTAAAATACCCAGCAGATAAATATAAGGTTGAGCAATTAGTAGCTAAAAACACTTTTAACTTTCAAGATGATCGTAGTAAAATAGTAGAAGAGATAATAAATGATGTACGGGAAAATGGTGATCAGGCTGTTAAGAAATATACTGCAAAATTTGATAGAGCTGAACTTGCTTCTTTAAGGGTTTCAGTAGAAGAGATAGAAGAGGCCTATAAATTAGTTGATGACAAATATATAGCTTCTTTAAGAAAATCTATTGAAAATGTTAGTGAGTTTCACCGCAAACAGCTAAGACAAAATTGGTTTGATTATAATAAGGGCATGACCGGACAGTTGATAAATCCCCTTGGTCGGATAGGTGCTTATGTGCCTGGTGGAAGGGCAGCTTATCCATCTTCAGTAGTGATGACAGTAATTCCGGCGAGGGTGGCCGGGGTAGAAGAAATAGTGGTTGTTTCACCACCTGATAAAGAGGGTAAGGCTAATCCATATACACTGGTAGCTGCTAATGAAACTGGTGTTGGAGAAATCTATAAGGTGGGTGGAGCACAGGCAATTGCTGCCCTTGCCCTTGGTACAGATACTATTAAGCCTGTTGATAAGATTGTAGGTCCAGGTAATATATATGTTACATTAGCTAAAAAATCGGTCTATGGTATTGTTGATATAGATATGTTGGCAGGCCCCAGTGAAGTGTTGGTCCTGGCAGATGAAAGAGCTAACCCTGAATTTATTGCTGCAGACCTTTTGTCTCAGTCAGAGCATGACCCTTTGGCAGTGTCTACTTTAATTACTACAGATGAAAATTTAGCCGAAAAAGTCATAGATGCTGCAATAGAACAGCTTAATTTTCTTTCTAGAAAAAATATTGCTGAAAAGGCAATCGCTGATAATGGAACAGTGATTTTGGTGGAGGATTTAGAAACAGGTATTGAACTGGTCAATCTTATTGCCCCAGAGCACTTCGAATTATTAGTTAGCGAACCATTTAAATATCTTGGTCAGATTAAGAATGCCGGGGCTATCTTTATAGGTGACTATTCATCAGAACCACTTGGTGATTACATGGCTGGTCCCAATCATGTGCTTCCTACTAGTGGGACTGCTCGCTTTGCATCACCTTTGAATACAGACGATTTTCTTAAGAAATCTAGTATTATTTATTATCAAAAGGCAGAATTAGCAGAGGTTAAGGATGATGTGATTCGACTTGCTGAACTGGAGGGGCTGGATGCACATGCCCGGGCTATAAAGGTGAGGTTTAAGTAAACTTTTGCTATTACTTCATTCATGAAAAAATCTAAACCCCAGTTACTCTTTCATTTAAGAAGCAACAAAATAAAACTCACTTCGTTCAGACAGTTATTTTGCTAAGCAGCTTCTTAAAATCAATACATAACTGGAGACTTTTTAAATTCATTCAGTTAAATAGCAAAATTGTCGGACTTTT
>JBDNGI010000311.1:0-4672 GCA_041689345.1 Halanaerobiales bacterium | reverse complement strand
TCCAGTGGTGACGGTAATATTAAAGTGTGAAAACTGCGAGACAATAAAGTCCAGAAAAGAAGCACTACCATTATTCCGGTAGCGCCTATTAAAATTCTTTTGTTCTTAGAAGTAGAATAACTCATTTGGTAACTTACCACCAATCATTTCCGGATAAAGTTCCATTATCTCATTAAAATAAATCTCTATCAGCTGAAAGGATTCTCCTTCCGGGTAATTATTCAAATTAATTCTATTAAAAGAAGCCTTTATAACACCAGCAGGCATACCAAAATACTGCTCTGCAAGCTCTGCTGCCTGTTGAGGATTATTATGAACCCAATCTATACCTTGCTTATAATATTGATTAAAACCCTCAACCAGTTCCCTATTATCTTCAGCAAAGTCCCCACGCACAAAAAGACCTACATATGGAATTCGGTCATCTCCATTATGTAATTTAGCCCATTCTTGCTGTAAATCTAGTGATAAATAGGCATTTTCAGTGCTTTTTAAAGTAATCGTGACAAGGGGTTCTGGTAAGATAATTGAATCTAACCTTCCTAATTGGAAAGTCTTAGCACCACTATTTAGTGGTTTATATACAAGACTTACATCTTCCAACTTAACTCCATTCTCTCTTAAAAAATAGCGTGCAAGAAAATCCAGTGGACCACCCTTTAAAGGTAGACTTAGGGTTTTACCCTTTAAATCTGCCCAACTTTCTGCCTCAAAACCCTGTGTAAGTAAATAATCGATAGCCCAGATATTTGTATTTAATAGACGGACATCGATTCCTTTATTAAAAACCTTAGCACCAACATTAACACCTGTCACCATCATCTCAATATGCTTATGCCCTATTAATGAAATAGCCTGTTGATGATCAGCAGAAATCCTAATATCTATATTAGCTTGTTCAACAAGGACCTCATTCTCAATCATCCATAAAATAGGTAGAGCACCTACTGTAGGTGGTGATTGTATAATTATTTTCTCTTTACCATTTTCAATCCGATCAGTTGCAAACAATGTGCCTGAAATCACTAATACAATTAAACTCATCAGCAAAGCTGTATAAATAAGTCTCTTTTTCTTATTGTAAAAAATCTTCATTATTTTTAATTCCCCCTACAAATTTAATCTATCTCTAGCTAAACTTTGCAAACATCTATAATCATAGTGCCTGATACCCCAACTCCATACTAATTATTTTACTTACATATATAATACCATTTTTAGCTGAACTCTTCAAACCTATTTTCAAGCATATTATATCAATTGAACTATATGACTTTCACTTCATCAACCTGCGCCTCCGCCTCCACCACCCAGCAGTACCTCCACCTGCGCCTCCAGCAGTTGTTGTACCGGTACTTGAAGCAACGACTATCATACTCATCAAAACATAATCTATTATCTTAACTATTTCTAAGGCATCTATAGATAGGTCCTATAAACCCGTTTTTAGGTCTTATATATATCCAGTGCCCTGAATGTCAAAAATTACTACCAATCGCGCTTCTTTAAACAGCCCCTTATATCATTCAAAATCTCCTTATATTGAGACCGAAAACTTTCTCCATCCGAGCTTTTCCCGATATTAACTTCAGTCCTATCTATAGATGTAATAAAATCTTCCAAACGGAAAGGAATCCCTGTGAGCTCTTTCGATAATTTTCTAAATAATTCAGACTCCATAGCATCTGAATAGATAACCGCCTCTTCAACTAATCCATTTTTTAAAGTGAAACATAATTCTATTCCACCCCAGTCAAACCGTTCATTATATGTAATATCAAAATGTGGGCTATTACCATATCTCCACTTCCAGGACGAATACTTATCATATAGATCTCTTAATTCATTCATCTGTGAAGTATCAACACTTTTGATAGCTGAATTACTTAGTTTATCAGCCCTTAAACCTTCATAGTTTTCTATAAATGACTCCTTTAAGGCCTTTTTCATAGCTGTTACAGTCAAATCAGTGTTAAGTTCTTTTAAATTCACTACTCTAGAGCGAACAGAATCAATACCCTTTGATTGGATTTTCTCTTTAGAAACCTGTAAGTATTTTACCAATTTACTAAAATCAGAATCAAGTAAAATTGTCCCATGATGGTATGCTGCTTTATCTGTAAAATAAAAGGCATTTCCAGAAAATTTCTTGCCACCTGCAAGCAGATCATTACGTCCTGAAAACTCCGCTTCTACCCCCATACTCCTGACAGCTTTTAGGATAACCTGTAATTGTCTCTCCAGATTATATAGATTTCTATCCATCACAAAGGTAAAGTTGAAATTACCCTTTTTCATAATAACATCCCACCTTCACAATACATCTTTTCCCCTACACCTTTTCAACCCTTCCATTGTATCATCTTGCAATCCAAAGGTAAATTACGCTTATTAGTTCTAATGAAAATATATGAAATACCCTGCTACAGCAATCCACTGTAACAGGGTGCTTATTTACGAGACTTCCAATTTTTCTACTCTTTCAGTAAGATCTCCAACATCTCTCATGTTTTCACCCGTTAGTGTTCTTACAGTTCTAAAATCTTTCATAAAATCTTTAAATTGATACTCAAGAATATCAAATCTTTGAGTCAGTTTATCTACTTTATTATCTAGCTTATCTACTTTATTATCTAGTTTATCTACTTTATCTTCTAGTTTATCTAATCTGCTTTCTATCGATTTCCTAAAGTCATAGAACCCATTAAGAAGTTGATCCATTTTATCAGTCATTTGTATCCCCCCTTATGTACCAGCCTACTATAATAATATCATATTTCTATAAAAGAATCAATAAAATTAATACAAATGTTCGCTCTACTTATTCCAGTTACATTAATAATTTAAAAACACTCAAAGCTGTTAAAACCCCAGGTACTTTTACCCTGAGGCTACTCAACTTATTTAGGAATGTTTGGAAAAGTATCAGCATTTACGCCCAGTTCTACTCATTTACTAATGGTTTCATGGCTGTCTCAAATTCTTTTTCTACCTCTTCTGTCGGTCCATCTCCATATTTACTAACTAAATAAATAAGCAGACTAGATAGAAAGAATGCTGGGATTATTTCATAAAGTCCAGTATAGGCAAATAAATTCTTCCAGAGAATTACCACAACACCACCACTAATTATACCTGTTAATACACCATTCCTACTGGTTTTACGCCAGAATAAGGAAAACAAAATAGCAGGGCCAAATGATGCACCCAATCCGGCCCAGGCATATGAAACAATATCCAGAATAGTACCACCTGATAATGCAAAGAATACCCCTATAATAGTAACCAAAGCAACAGCAGCCCTACTAACCCAGAGCAATTCTTTTTGACTTGCATCTGGTCTGATAAGAGACTTGTAAAAGTCTTCAGCTAAAGCACTGGAAGATACCAGGAGCTGGGAATCAATAGTGCTCATTATAGCAGCCAGTACTGCCGCCAGGAAAACACCTGCTATCCAGGGGTTAAACCAACACTCACTGGATGGAAAAGTCCCACTCAATATTATTATTGTTCTATATGACTATACTAATTTCCTGCATAAAGTGTGTTCTTAGTTTAAAATCAGACCCTGGTTAGCGGCAGTTAGCTATCGGATAAATTTTAATTTAGAGGAATACTGCCTTTGTATCTTCCTCACCCTTTTTAATAATATCTTTGATAGCATTTTGCTGCTGAAAACCCCTAAGACCAGGTGGAATAAGTACCTTTCCAGGTGATATCTGTTTAATTTCTATCACCCTTTTACCGCCTTTATATTTTAGCCCATATAACTGACGCATTTCTCTAACAAAATTCTTAGGTAATCTATGTTGATATTTATTCAGTAGATTAATGACCTGATTTATTTGTTCTGCCCGCTTTAAATCACCATACATCAAACGGTTAGCTACCATATCTAGAAATTCCCCTACAACCTCCAGGGCCGAATAATCTTCACCAGCATCTAGAATCTTCCCTTTTTCCATCTTTAATGGCTGTAAAAAAACTAAATATATATTCCTCGCTCCCCATTGTATAGCCTCTTTCAAGGGTGCATTGCTAAGAGCACCGCCATCTATTATAATATCTCCATCTATATTTACAGCAGGAAAAGCCACTGGATAAGACATAGATGCCAGAACCGCTTCCACAACAGGAACCTTTGAATTAAAATCAAATATCTGTAACTCCCTGCAACTTAAATTAGTTCCCGTTACACTTAACTGACATTTTGTATAATCAGAAAATCTACGATTAGCAGGAATATATTTATATAAAGTCTTTTTAATATATTTATTAGTATAAACAGAGGGGATTTTTGAGGGAGACAAAATATTCCTAAAAAATCCTGACCAATTAATAGACAAAAACTTTTGAAAACCTAACCAGGCTTTTTCCAATCTTATACACATCTCCTGGCTGCTCAGTCCTCTATGAATGAATTCAGACATCAAAGCACCGTTAAGGGCCCCTATAGATGTACCTGAAATCAAGTCAAAGCTAATACCCATCTCATATAACTGCTTAACTACACCGACTTGATAAGCCCCTTTTGCTCCACCACCAGACAGTACTAAAGCTGTATTTATATCTGAAGGCTCTGTGCTTAACTTCCGATATTTCATCATAAATAACCCCTCTAATAAATAAAATCCCCATCCATCAGTTTCTATATATAAATATATTTATATAT
>JBDNGI010000310.1:0-3736 GCA_041689345.1 Halanaerobiales bacterium | reverse complement strand
ATCCAGTTATATCAAGAAAAGCCTCATCAATAGAAATAACTTCTACAAGGGGAGTGTACTCACGGAATATTTGAAAGATTTCTTTAGACATCTCTTTATATCTTTGATGACGCCCTGGTAGATAAATACCATCAGGGCAAAGCCTTCTAGCTTGTACTATAGGCATAGCAGAATGTACACCATACTTTCTTGCTTCATATGATGCTGTAGAGACTACTCCTCTATTATCCAGATCTACACCGCCTATTATTACTGGTTTACCCTTTAATTCAGGATTATCTAACTGTTCAACTGCAGCAAAGAAAGCGTCCATATCTATATGCATTATTTCCAGTGCCATAGACATTACTCCTTTTAATAAGTTTAAGTACTAATTATAACATATATCTATATAATCATCTCTATAGTTAAGAAAAAAGTCAATCTCTATATCGATTGCCACTCTAACGCAAGGTTTATAAGTTTATCTATCAAATCAGGATAATTTATACCTGTAGCCTCCCACAATTTGGAATACATACTGTAACGAGTAAAACCTGGTATAGTGTTAATTTCATTTACAAGTACTTTATTATTATTAGATATAAAGAAATCAACCCGAGCAAATCCTCTACCATCAATAGCCTTAAATGCACTAACAGCAATTCTGCGTATCTGATCTATTATTTCATTATCTAACTCAGCTGGTATCAGTAATTCAGTAGAATCATCTCCATATTTTGCATTATAATCATAAAACTCATGTGTTGCCTTAATTTCTCCTGGTAAAGAAGCTTTAATTTCAACATTTCCAAATACTGAACACTCAACTTCACTACCTGGTATAAATTCCTCTACTACAGCTTTATAATCGTATTTAAAGGCTTCTTTAAGGGCTTTAAATAATTTATCAGGATTAGAAACTTTGGAAATACCTATGCTAGATCCCATATTTGCAGGTTTTATAAAACAAGGCCAAGATAATTCTTTTTCAATTTCCTGTTTTAACTTCTCAATTTGATTAGTCATGTCATATTTATATACAATTTTATATTTACCTTGAGGTATCTGGTGATAAGAGAATAAATTTTTCATAATAGCTTTATCCATCCCAGCAGCTGAGCCTAATACCCCTGCCCCTACATAAGGTAAATCCAACATTTCTAACATACCCTGCAAGCGGCCATCCTCACCATATGGGCCATGTAAAATAGGAAAAACTAGATCAAGTTTCTCTTGTAAAAAGTAGTGCAACGTCATAGAGATGGGGCCTTCTTCAATAGTGGTAACTTCAGTAATGGTTTCATCTACTAATATTTCTAATGACTTATTCCTATCAACCCAATACCCTTGTTTAGAAATGGCGAAAGGGATAATCTCATATTTACTCTTATCCGCCATATTAAACACAGATCTGGCAGACATAATTGAGATTTCATGCTCTTGAGAACGCCCACCATATAATAGACCAACCCTAAGTTTACTCATATTGCAAACCCCTTTCTGCCCCTTTATTTATCCAGTAGATAACTGCCACTATGACCCTTACTTATACCATAATGTAACAGAAGTGATACTAAGGCTACTGGATACATTTTTAGGACTTTAGGTCATATTCTTCTCATTATATATATCTACTAATAAATGTCAAAAAATATTCTAAAAATAATCGAGATTCATAGCCTCTCTTACCTCTAGCATTGTTTCTTTAGCAATTTTTCGAGCCTTTTTGGTACCGGCAATTAAGATTTCATCAACTAGTTTAGGATTCTCTTCATATTTTGCACGTCTTTCTCTCATTGGATCTAGAAGATCATTAATATTATTTGCTAGATTTTTTTTGCAGGCTACACAACCAATAGTACCGGCTTTACATGACTCTTCAATCTCTGGTACTTCCTCTTTATTAAAAGCCTTATGATATTCAAAAACTGTACATACTTCAGGATGACCTGGGTCATCTTTACGTATTCTGGCCGGATCAGTTTTTGCCTGTCTTATACGTTGATTAACCTGATCTGCAGTATCTGAAAGGAAGATTGCATTATCTAAACTCTTACTCATTTTATTTTCACCATCAATTCCCACTAGACGAGGGAAATCTCCTACAAGAGCCTCTGGCTCTGGAAATACCTCTGCATACATCTGATTAAACTTCCTGGCTATTTTTCTGGTTTGTTCCACATGTGGTAATTGATCACTACCGACAGGAACAAGGTTTGCCTTACAAAATGTAATATCAGCCGCTTGACTAACAGGATATCCAAGAAAGCCATATGTCATATCATCATATCCATATTGGGCAGACTCTGATTTAATTGTTGGATTATGTTTTAATTGATTTACAGTAACAATCATGGAATAATAAACTGTTAACTCGGCAATTTCAGGAATTAATGATTGTACCAATATTGTAGTAATTTCAGGATCAATTCCCACTGCCAAATAATCCTTAGCAACTTGACGAACATCATTAGAAAGTTTTTCCGGTTTTTCAAAATTTGTAGTTAGTGCTTGAACATCTGCTATAATTAAAAAAGTATCATATTCATGTTGTAGCTTCACTCTATTTTCTAAAGTACCTACATAATGACCTAAATGGAGTTTACCGGTAGGCCTATCACCAGTTAGAATTCTTTTTTGATTTTTTTCTGCCATAATTACCAACCTTCCTCTATAGGAAATTTTAATTTATAATATCAAAGATTAATTAAAAGGTCAAGAAAACAAAAAGAGACTTGACATTATACTCTATAACTGTTATTCTATTACTAGTAATAATTATCGCTTAGAAAGGAGTCTCCTCCATGAAAAAGAGAAAACATAGAATGACCAAACAACGTAAAGTAATTCTTGAAGTTCTTCGAAATACTAGAACACATCCAACAGCTAATTGGATATATGAACAAGTTCGAAAAGAAATATCCAATATAAGTTTAGGTACAGTCTATAGAAACCTTAAACTTCTCGCTGAAATGGGTGAAATAAATATTCTTGACTTTGGAAGTTCCTATAGTCGATTTGATGGAAATTCTAAAAATCATTACCATTTCACATGTACTGAGTGTGATAGTGTTTTTGATCTGGAAATACCAATGGACCAAATAATAGATAAAGAGATATCCAATAGAACTCCTTTTATAGTAGAAAGTCATAGAATGGAATTTTACGGGAAATGCTCAGATTGCCAGAATCAAATGTAAATAACCATTGCTACCCGCATTATGCGGGTTTTTATTCTATAAAACCCTTTACAAGATCAATCATTTATTTTTCTATACAAGTTAAATATACTAGATCATCCCTTGTAGTTTTTTTCAATCTGTTCTCTAGCTAATGTATCCACTCGTTCATTAAATTCATGACCAGAATGTCCCTTTACCTTAACATAATCTATCTGATATTCCTCTTTTAACTTATCTAGTTCTATCCACAAATCCTGATTTTTAACAGCTTTATTACTAGCTGTCTTCCAATTTTTCTTTTTCCAACCAGTAATCCATTCCTTTAAACCCTTTAGTACATAATTTGAGTCAGATACTAATTTTACTGCAGAACCCCTTTTAATTTGTTTCATTCCTTCAATAACAGCCATCATTTCCATCCTATTATTTGTTGTGTTTGGTTCATAGCCCGTTACCTCATATTCTTTATTCCCATTAATTATTAATGCTGCATAACCACCTGGACCAGGATTACCTGAACATGCTCCATCTGTGTATAGATATACTTTATTATCTAACATATTATCTTCCCT
>JBDNGI010000309.1:0-1846 GCA_041689345.1 Halanaerobiales bacterium | reverse complement strand
TACCAAGTACTTTCTTACCGTGGATCTCCAGATTACTTTTAGCAGGGTCATCATCAATTAATCCGACTATGTACCTGCCCAACTCATTATGTTTATTAAACTCTCTAATCAAAATTTCAGCAGCATCACCTGCTCCAACTATTAATACCCTGGTATTAATCTGATTTTGATCTGTAGCAATTAAGTATTCCCTTAAAAGACGCAGACCAAATCTGGACATCCCAAACAAAAATATATCAACTAGAAAGTTAATCAATAGGATGCTTCTCGGCAGACTTGTCCTGGTGAAAAAAACATATAACACTAATATAAGATTTATAATTACTGATACCTTAACAATAGAAAATAATTCATCAATACTGGCATACTGCCACATCTTATTGTATAGATTGGAAAAATATAAAGCAATAAAGCCTATTACTGTAATGACTATGAAATATGTATAGTGTAAGTATATTGCCCAGTCAGCATCAAAACGCATAAAAAAAGCGACAAGTAATGCTAAATTTAAAAGTATAACATCTATTACTATTAACCTGGATTTTTTATATATTCTGACCATAAGATCTAACATGTTCGTACCTCCTGCTTCCTACTCCAATATATAGATATCCCCATAAATAACTTCCTTTCTAAAATCGACTCTTCACCTAAATATAACATAAATCCACTAAATTTCTGAGCGGATTTTGTCGAATAATACTGTAAAAAGCCAGCAAAATCATAAGAGGGCATCCTCATCCCAGGTGTTCAAAAAAACCTTCCTAGGATAGACCATTCTCCCTTAGGTATATCATACTGATTACAGCCAGTATAATAACCATCACCCTGGTCATCTTTATCTTTCCTGAAAAAACTCTATGATCTCTTGATCTGGACCTTTACAAAAAGCAATTCGAACAGGATAGATCGGGTCTGATTGTATATCAAAATCAAAAGGTTCGTCAGTGATTTTAGCATTTGCTGCCCTCTTACCAACTTCACCCCACTGATATTTCACTTCTAAGCCCAAGCCCTTAATATAAAACTCCAATGATTTTTCATAATCTCTTACCTTTACAGCCAAATGATGAAAGCCTTTTTTGCCTATAGCATTTTTACTCATATGCCTCTCCTATACCTGTTTTAATTGTATAGGCAATCAAATTTTTATATCCTCATACCGTTACCCAACCATTGTTATGCTAAAGCTGCACAATTGGCGTCGTTTTCAACTTATTGCCCTTACAAATCTTTCCGCAATTTCCTGAGGTCTTGTTATAGCCCCACCAACTACAACTGCAAAAGCACCTAATTCCAGGGCTTTTTTGGCCTGTTCTGGGTAATGTACCCTGCCCTCTGCAATAATAGGTAGATCAGTATTACTAGCTAGCCTCTCAATCAAAGAAAAATTAGGCTCATTATGCTGTTTAGAGTAATTTGTATAACCACTCAAAGTAGTTCCAACAAAATCTACTCCAGCCTCTGCAGCATTAATTCCTTCTTCATATGTAGAAATATCTGCCATAAGTAATTGCTCCGGGTATTTACCTTGTATTTTATTAATAAATTGCTTGACAGTAAGACCATCAGGTCTTTCCCTTAAAGTACAGTCCATAGCAATAATATCTGTATTAATTGCAGCTAGGGCATCAATTTCTTTCATGGTTACTGTGATATGTTGTTCAAAACCCTCATAGGATTTTTTAATAATTCCGATAACAGGCAGAGCTACTTTCTCTTTTATCTCGTTTATATCTCTAACACTATTTGCCCTAATACCTACTGCCTTAGACTGTTCAGCTGCTAAAGCCATCAGCGGCATAATACCGCCACTCTCAGAATAGAAGAGTTCATCCTCAAGGGC
>JBDNGI010000308.1:0-1986 GCA_041689345.1 Halanaerobiales bacterium | reverse complement strand
GCAATTGGTCCTGATGGCTCAATTTATCCCTGTTCACAACTTGTAGCTGAAGATACTAAAGCTGGTAATATTCTTGAAGAGGATTTTCATGAACTTATACGTAGTTCAAAAAGATTAAGGAAATACCGTAATTTTAGACAAAAAGCTGTTTTTCATTCAAGTGTTTGTGGAATATGCGAGGCTAAAGAACATTGTGGGGGCTGTCGAGTATTCAGTAATAATAGAAAAGAGGAAGATATAGGCTGTCCAGAACCTATTATTGGTGATATAGAAAACTGTGGTAAATATGGCAGGAGAGGTGATCTTAAACATTATTTTAAGACACATAGTTATATCAGTGTTGGGATCTATATGGAACGTTATGGTGTTGGTCAAAAGAGAGCAGTAAAAGAATTAAAAAATACTAAATGGCTGGATAAAGAATATGACTCTGCTACAGGAAGGAAAAAGTCTGACTGTTATGTAAAATGGGATAGTAACACTGTTTATGAAGTGCAGGATATGATAGGATATACCAGTGGGGGAGCACCTTTTGCAACAATTGATGAGGTGAGTGAATGGATTAAAGACGATTTTGAATTATATCCTGACTGGATGAAAAGGATTAATGGAATATATTAAGTCAAAAGAAAGGAAAGAGGAGTTATGAAGATAATTAGTGTAAGGAAGGGCTTTACTGCAGATCATAGCTCAACATCTTACGAATTTCTGGCTATTGATAAGCCGCTGGACCATGATGCGATTGAAGATGTTGGTAGTCTATCCAGTAGAGCATTTCCAACTGATAGAGCTGTAAGTTTCTCATATAATGTTGATGGTTATGATACCCCAGGCGGTTGGTGGCCATTGATGGAAGAATATTATGATCTTATGTATTCAGAAAGCTATGATTGGTGGATGTTTGCAGTAGCTTTTCCTGTTACTGAAAGCCAGAAAGATGGATTAAAAAGTTATACCTTTGATGGTCTCGAAGATCTAGGAGTAAATATTGAATTTGCTGAAGACCGTATTATTGTTTCTTTCTATTGTGTTCTTGACTATAGTGAAACTTTTGCTATTTTAGATAGTGGCATAGATTATGGGTATTATGATGATGAGTATGAGCTGGAAGACTATCTTAATGATGACCGCTTATTCCGACTTCTTTTAGATATCAGGAAACAATTAACAAATGAAGATTACAGGGTGTTTGATGTTTTCTGGCATCAATATGGTGAACCTCTCTATTCTGAAGAAGAGGTTGAAGAATTAGGACTTCTATATACTAATGAATTTAATTATCAGTTATTACCAGGCAATCTTCAGTATTTATCGAGTATTCTGAGAAGTATTTAGTAATATTATAAATTTAAGTATTATTGATTCTAAAATATCACATTATGGATAGTCAATTATTAAAGAAAAAGTTAGCTGGACTCACCATACATATTGCTCGGGACTTTGTCCTTTTTTATCTATAATCTGTGGTTTGAGTAATGGAGGTTCCTCTATTAACTTTTCATATTTAACTTTAATTCTCCACTCAGCACCAAAATCAAAAATATATAGTATTTCCTGTCCGGGAAGCAGTCCCAGGTTCATAATTTTTTTCTCAGCTGCATTAAATCCGTCTGAATAAGGAGAGGAGTAGTTTTCTCCCTGCCAGGCTTTACCAGATGTAAAGAAGGCATATAGGTGGTCATTATCAAAATTAAATGCCTCCTGTATAATTAAATGTAGGTCTTCTAATGAACTTGATGAGTTAATTTTTATTTTTCTCCAGCAAGATTGCAGGGAAACTCTAAATATATAATTGCCTTCAACTTGACTACTTTCTTCTCTGGGTATAGTACCTGTAATTTCTTCTTCAGGAAATACATCTATAAAAGACATCCAGAATGGCTCCTCAAAAGCTGTTCTTTGTCCGGGTATGCCAATGTCTATTCCTAGATAGCGCATATAAGGAAGATTATATTCTTCTAATTGCCAGTATTGTAGTAAAATAGG
>JBDNGI010000307.1:0-2271 GCA_041689345.1 Halanaerobiales bacterium | reverse complement strand
GGTTTTCACAGTCAAAATTATTTTATCATTAAAAGTTTCTCTACTCTTTTCTTCATCTGATAGATCATTATTCTTTATTTCACCAATCATTTTTTTACTTAGATTACTTTTATTCTCTTTATCTAATCCGTCTTTTACCTTTTTAAATACTTCCACCAACTCTTGATATTTAGTCGGTTTGACTATATAGTCCTCTACTCCATAAAGCAAGGCTTTTTTAGCATAATCAAATTTCCTATAAGCACTCAAAAAGATTACTTTAGTATTTATTTTTTGATTATATATTATCTCTGCCAAATCTACACCATTAATTATTGGCATCTTAATATCACAAAGAACTGCATCTACCTGTTCTTTTTGTATTGTTTTTAGGGCTTCTTTACCATCCTCAGCTAGACCTATTACCTTAAAGCCCATCTCTTCCCAGGGAAAGTAATTACCTAAAGCCTGACGTATTTCTTGTTCATCATCTGCAATTAGTAATTTATACATGAATTGTTATAACCCCCTTATGTTTTAGTGATAATAACACATTCTTCTCTCTTGTTTATTGTGAACGAAACTGCATTTTATATAGTTTTGTATATAATTCATTCTCCAACAATAACTGATCATGTTTTCCGCTCTCAACTATTTTACCATTATCAATAATAATTATCTGCATCCTTAACTGTAGATGAACGATGAAGTCTTTATATAACGGCGTAAGGCTTAAGATTATACACTCTTTTCCCATACGCTTCACCATCTTGGCCACCATGTAGCAAGGCTATATATAGATTTACTATATACTGGATTATTCCAAAAATCAAGTTCTAGGTGTCTTCTAATCCAATAATAGATAGCAGTAATATCTCTCAGAAAAATATCTTTGAGTATCAATTATTGTAAATACTATTTATTTTTATTGATATTTATGATATAATTTGTACACGTGTACAATAGAATTTAGTTGTATACTTATTATAGTTTTAATCTAAAATCAACAATATAACAAAGAGGTGAAAAATAATGACTGAACAAGAAAGCAGACCAAATATCCTATTCGCTATAGCTGATGATGCTTCACATATGAGTGCATATGGCCATGAGTTTGTTGATACGCCTAATTTTGACCGGGTAGCAGAAATGGGTATCTTATTTAAAAATGCCTTTACCACAAACCCAAAGTGTGCCCCTTCCAGGGCTTCTATCCTTACTGGAAGACATACCTGGCAATTGGAAGAGGCTGGCGATCATTTCGGTATTTTTCCAGCAAAATTCAAAGTATATCCCAATTTACTAGAAGAAGCCGGTTACTTTGTCGGGTTTACTGGTAAAGGCTGGGGACCTGGGGACTATGAAAACGGTGGCTTCAAAAGGAATCCGGCTGGTATAGAATTTAATGATAAGCGATTATTACCACCAGATAGAACCTGTATCAGTGACAAAGACTATGCCGCCAATTTTGAGGAATTTTTAGATAAAAAGCCTGATAATAAGCCATTTTGTTTCTGGTATGGTGCTCATGAACCACACCGTCGCTACGAAGAAGGTGAAGGATCCAGGGCTGGTAAATCGATTGAAGAGATAAAACTGCCACCCTATTTCCCAGATGATGATATTGTAAAGAATGATTTTATCGATTATGCCTATGAAATTGAATGGTTTGATAAACACCTGGGTTTGATGCTTAATAAGCTAGAGGAAATAGGTCAATTAGAGAACACCTTAGTAATTGTCACATCTGATAATGGAATGCCTTTTCCTAGAGTAAAGGGACAAATGTATGAAGATGATTTTCATCTACCGATGGCCCTTTCCTGGGGTAATCAAACTGCTAAAGGAAGGATCATTGAAGATATGGTAAGTTTTATTGATATAGCCCCAACTTTTCTTGATGCAGCTGGATTAGATATACATAAACAAATGTCAGGAAAAAGCTTAATGGATATTATAAACTCAAAGGAATCTGGCTTAGTTAATGAATCAAGAAACAGGGTTTATATGGGTAGAGAACGGCATGATATAGGCCGTGAAGGTGATGTCGGCTATCCTGTTCGTTGTATAAGAACACAAGAATATCTCTATGTCAGGAATTTTAAGCCTGAGCTCTGGCCAGCTGGTAATCCAGAAACTGGTTTTACTGGTTGTGACAGTTCTCCTACTAAAAATTTAATTTTACAACAACAGCAACAAGGAGAGGGTTATTATTTTGACTTATGTTTTGGCAAACGCCCTTTGGAAGAATTATATAATATAATTGAAGACCCTTCCTGTATCAATAACCTG
>JBDNGI010000306.1:0-7320 GCA_041689345.1 Halanaerobiales bacterium | reverse complement strand
TCATTATTTTAAAAGGTAGTAAATAAATCTTTGTGTAAAAAATACACTTAAACACAAAAAAGCCAGACATAAAAATATAATGTCTGGTTAATAGATTAAAATAATCATTTTTTTTAATACACTTTTCAAAAAAAACTTTAAATACTTTGTATAATTCCTGTTAAACCTTGGAAATAGACGCTCCTATATCAAGGGCTTCCTCATTCATTAATAATAAATTATGTCTTCTTGCTGACAAAACCTTAGATAGAGATTCTTTTACAATATCAATACTAATAAAATCTTTTTTAGCTAGATAGGCTCCTAGCATCACCATATTAGCTACTTTAGAGTTTCCTAAATCCTTAGCTATATCATTAGCAGGAACTTCCACAATATTAATATCCTTACGTACTAATTCCTTCTTAATTAATGATGAATTAAAATATATAGAACCATTATTATTCATATAAGATTCAAATTTTTCAAGGGAAGGTAGATTCATAACTATTAAGGAATCAGGATTTGAACTTAATGGTGATGCTATTCTCTTTGTAGATATTTTTACAATACAATTTGCAGTTCCACCACGCATTTCAGGTCCATATGAAGGCATCCAAGAAACCTCAAACCCCTCTTTCATACCAGCATAAGCTAATAACTTTCCAATAAGCATAATCCCCTGACCACCAAATCCTGCCAGAATAATTTCTTCCTTCATTTTATTCAACCTCCTTAAATATACCCAAGGGGTAAATCGAAGTCATCTCTTCACCAACCCATTTTAAAGCATCAACTGCTGTCATACCCCAATTGATAGGACAGGTAGATAGTACCTCCACCATTGTAAAACCCTTACCTGCTAATTGATACTCAAAGGCTTTTTTTATAGTATTCTTTGCTTTTCTAATATTGGCAGGGTTATGTACTGATACCCTTGCTATATAAACTGCTCCATCAAGTACACTCAACATTTCCGACATTTTTATGGGATATCCTGATAAAATATTAGATCTACCCTCAGGTGATGTAGTTGTTTTCTGCTCAAGTAATGTAGTTGGGGCCATCTGTCCCCCAGTCATTCCATAAATAGCATTATTAACAAAAATAGTAGTTATTAATTCACCTCGATTTGCCGCATGAACAATTTCTGCAGTGCCTATCGATGCCAAATCTCCATCACCTTGGTAAGTAAAAACTACCTTATCAGGGTGCGCTCTTTTTATTCCAGTAGCAACCGCTGGTGCGCTACCATGGGCTGCTTCCTGCATATCACAATTAAAGTATTCATATGCTAAAACAGAACAACCTACTGGAGCAACACCTATGGTTTTTTCTCTAATTTCTAATTCGTCCATTACTTCTGCTACTAAACGATGAATAAGTCCATGAGTACATCCAGAACAATAATGAAACTCTTTTTCTGTTAAACTTTCTGGATATCCAGCTACTAGTTCCATTATTTTTCTCCCCTTTCTAAATGATCATTCTCTGTTATTTTTTCTATTTTTTCAAGAATGGCTTCAGCTGTTGGTATCATGCCACCAGTTCTACCATAAAAATGAACAGGTCTTTTACCACCAACAGATAATTTAACATCCTCAATCATTTGACCTAAACTCATCTCAACAGTTAAATATGCTTTGATATTCACTAGAGTACTTTGGATTACCTTTTCTGGAAAAGGGAATAGAGTTATAGGCCTTATTAAACCTACTTTAATTCCCTTCTCTCTAGCCATGTCTACAGCATTAGTAGAAATACGAGCGGTAGATCCATAAGCAACAATAGCAAATTCAGCATCTTCCATTTTATATAATTCTACCCTAACATCTCTTTCTTTCATTTCATCATATTTAGCCTTTAATTTCAGATTATGTTCTTCTAATTTTTCCGTATCAAGTAATAAAGAATTTATAATGTTTGGTTTTCTGTTTTTAGCACCATCAGTAGCCCATTCTTTTTTCTTCAGTCTATCAGGATTTATTTTTTTATCAAAAACTACAGGTTCCATCATCTGCCCGATTATACCATCACCCAAGATCATAACTGGATTCCTATAATAATCAGCAATTTCAAAAGCCTCCATAGTTAAATCAACAGCCTCCTGGACTGACGAGGGCGCCAGTACAGTCATATGATAATCACCATGTCCACCGCCTTTTGTTGCCTGAAAATAATCTGATTGAGACGGTTGTATCCCTCCAAGTCCGGGACCTGCCCTCATAATATTTACTATAACACAGGGCAATTCCGCACCAGCTATATATGAAATACCTTCCATCTTTAGACTAATACCAGGGCTTGAAGAAGACGTCAAAACTCTTGCTCCTGCACCAGCAGCACCATATACCATATTTATGGCTGCAACTTCACTTTCAGCCTGTAGGAAAACACCACCTACTTCAGGAAGCCGATGTGACATATATTCTGGTAATGCATTCTGTGGAGTAATGGGATAGCCAAAGAAATATCTACATCCAGCTCTAACAGCCGCCTCAGCAATAGCCTCATTTCCCTTCATTAATGTCTTTTCCACGAATATTCCACCCTTCATTTTTATGTAAGAAATCTACAATTTTTTGTTATTTATCCGATAGCTAACTGCTGCTAAGACTCCCAGAGCCTGATCTTTAGGTCATCTTTTGGGGTTTTTCCTCAAGTGGGGAAAGCAGCACTAAGCTACTGCATTCGTTTTAGGGCCTTTAGGTCATCCTTTAGGGAAACTAAGAACGCACTTTATATACTTTAATAACAAGGTCAGGACAAACCATAGCACATAAACCACAACTAATACATTTCTCATGATCTGTTATTGTTACAGGACGATAACCTTTATGATTTATTTGATCAGACATAATTAATATTTTTTTTGGACAAACAGTAGTGCATATCTGACATGCCTTGCACCTTTCTTTATCAAAAGTTATTTTTTTGGATTCCTTATTTGTACCCATATATAATATACCTCCCCAAAAAATTAATAAAAGTCTTAATTAATAAAGTTAGTGCATATATATTATTATAACTTAGTATTATTATCAAGTAATATTATCTGTTCTTAGTACCTGGTCTTAATTATATCACTTCTTCATACAATTCACAAATCTTTTTTTATTTGTTTATTTTTTCTAACGATATAGTGTAGCTTAAGTAACATTATTCGATGCATTTCTAGCTTAAGAAAAAGAAAAACACACCTGTGAAAGGCATGTTTTCAATCTCAAAATCTTATAGAGTTTTTACGTTTCATCAAGATATAAAATGGTTTTATATCAAACTGCTTCAACTCTTATATTATTAATAATCTAACTCTATTAATTTACCTTTTACATCTATTTCTGCACTAAGAATACTTTTTCCAGTTAGTTCTTCGCTTCTAATATCAGGTTGTTGACCACCAACATAAATTCTAAACTTACCTGGCTCTAATAAACATTTTCCCTGATTATCAATTAAGACAAGTTGTCGTTTATTTATTGTGAATTCAACATTTCTTTTTTCTTCAGATTCTAAATTAATGCGTTTAACTCCCTTTAACTCCCATCTTGGAACATCAACAGATGAATCAAGATCGCTTATATATAGCTGCACAACTTCATCACCTGCTATATTACCTGTATTTTCTATATCTACATTGATAGTAATATTAGTATTCTGGTCAGTTTTTAATTCCCGTTGGCTTAATGTTAAATTTGAATATTCAAAAGTCGTATAGCTCAAACCATAGCCAAAGGGATATAAGGGATCACTCTCTAAATATCTATATGTTCTATTCTTCATACTATAATCACGAAATGGTGGTAATTGTTCCATTGATTTTACAAATGTTAGTGGGAGTCTTCCACCTGGATTATAACTACCAAATAAAATGCCCGCCACTGCAGTACCGCCCTCTTCACCTGGATACCAGGCCTCAAGTATAGCATCTATATTTTCATCAGCCCAATTTAATTCAACAGGGCTACCATTTAATAAAACTACTATTACTGGTTTTCCTATTTTACTAACAGCCTTTAATAAATCAAGTTGTAGTCCTGGTAGTTTTAGATCTAATTTATCTCCACCACCATCAGAATTGGCTACAGCCCCTTCTTCCCCTTCCATTTCTGGTGATAGCCCTAAACACATAACTACTAGATCAGACTTTTCTGCACTACTCAATGCCTCCGCAAATCCTGTTGTAGAAGAATTACCCCAATAGGATTCAGGTGTTTCTCCTAGGGAACATCCTTCAGCATAGTAGACCCTTGTATCATTGTTAACTGCTTGCTGTATTCCTTCTAGAACAGTTACATATTTAGAGGGAAGACCACAGTAATTACCCAATAATACCTCTTTACTATCGGCATTTGGACCTATTACTGCCACTGACTTAATTTCATCTTTATTCAATGGTAAAAATGATTCTTTGTTTTTCAAAAGAACCATTGACTCTCTTGCTGTTTCTAAAGCAATCTGACGGTGTTCATCACAATCATTTACTTCATAAGGAATATTATTATAAGGTACCATATCTTGTGGATCGAACATACCCAATTTAAATCGTGTTCTAAAAAGTCGTTTGACTGATTGGTCAATTGTTTCCTCACTTATCATACCCTCTTCGATAGCCTTCTCAAGGTGTTCAAATACCCTACCACAATTTAGATCACAACCATTATTAACAGCAAGAGCTGCTGATCCTTCCGCTGTATCAGTAACTTTATGGTGTTTGTGAATATCTTCAATTGCACCACAATCTGAAACATAATGTCCTTCAAAGCCCCATTCATCTCTTAAGATATCTTGTATTAGAGTTGGACTAGCACAACATGGTTCGCCATTAGTTCTATTATATGCCCCCATTACTGCCTCGACATCAGCCTCTTTTACTGCATCTCGAAAAGCAGGTAAATATGTTTCGCGCATATCTTTAATGGTCGCAATAGCTTCAAATTCATGTCTTTCAATCTCAGGCCCACTATGAACAGCAAAATGTTTTGCACAAGCCGCAGCTTTTAAATATTTAGGATGATCTCCTTGTAATCCTTTTATAAAACTAACACCCAATCTACCTGTTAAATAAGGATCCTCTCCATATGTTTCCTGTCCCCTACCCCACCGTGGATCACGAAAGATATTAATATTTGGTGTCCAAAAAGTAAGCCCCTTATATATACCTCTATCTTCATGCTTTTGATATTGATTATATTTAGACCTTGCTTCATCAGAAATAACCGATGCCACTTTATGCAAACGCTCTGGACTAAAAGTTGCAGCCATTCCAATAGCTTGAGGAAAAACAGTTGCTACACCAGATCTAGCAACTCCATGTAGACACTCATTCCACCAGTTATATTCCTTTATATCTAATCTTCCTATTGCGTAGGAATAATAAAGCATCTGAGTTATTTTTTCTTCAATAGTCATTCTTCCTACCAGATCACTTACTCTTTCCTCTAATGGCTTATCTGGATTTTTAAATATTGGCATTTCTTTCTTAATATCACTCATATTATACCCCCTGTATATTAGTATTAAGTTTTAATCAATTGTCTTAATTATTAGATTGTTTAAGTCAATTATTGCATTTATTTTTAGTAAAAAGTCCATCCCCAATATTCCATCTATATCAAAATCATAATCCATTTCTCCAATATCAACTTTAAAATTTCTTACACAAGTATTATCTAAGTACAATAAGTCTATCTGTTTTATATATACGAATTCAGTACCTCCTATCCCTCTTATACTTCCCAAAATATCTTCTGGTTCAGGTTTTATATTTATTTTTTCCACCAAATTTTCTTTGAAAACACTTTTTGTTGAACCAGTATCAATTAGTACATTTTTTAAAATTAATTCTTTATCATTATGAATAAGTTTTAATTTGACGAAAGGTAAGTTGTCATTCAATTTTATAGGATATTTCATATTCTTATCCCCAACCATCTTCTTTCTCTTATTTCCAATTCCTTTTTCTGTGTATGGGCAACATATAATTCGCGTTGAGGATTCTTTTTATGAATTTCACGATACATTTTAGTTGCTTTACTACTATCATCAAAAGTATTTAAAATGGAAATATCTTTAATTTCTCTTTTCCCATTTTCCGAATGAGCTTCTAATGCTTCAAATAAAACCCAAGTATCAGGATATTTATCTCTGACTTCGCTCCATTTCATGTTTTATCCCTCCAGTAGCTATTCTATATACATGATTATATCATATACAAATGTAAATAAAAATTATATAATCCTGGTAGTAGGTTTTTTGTTTTAAATAATGTAGTAAATCTGAAAAATCGTAGTAATACTATCCTGATTAAAGTTAGCAGGCTTTCACATAACGTTACTGCTATTTCTGACGTTGCCGTCCCGGCAGTGTTGGCGTGATTTATGCCGGATTTTGCATAAATCATGACAAAGTCAATGTCCCGAAGGGTAGGCCAATTTTTTGGCCGTAACGTAAATACTCATGTTATATGAAGTTAGTCCGCTACTTTATACTTACTCTTCAGGTGTTTTAAAGTTTGAAATTAATATTCTTACAGAATTTGAAAAGTTAAAACTTAAATACTTACCGATATTCTGGATTTGATCAATATTAAAACCATTTTTATGTACTTCAATTAACAATTGCTTCACTTTCTTATCATATAATGGCTTATCAATCTTATTTGGCATTTTTTCTCCATATTTTAATTTAAACATTTTTAAAATCTTTCCCCATAAATATTCAGCTTCTTTTTTATTATTTTGAAACTTTTTCTGGTTTTCCATCTGCTTTATTTCTTCTTTTCTAATTCTTTTTATTGCCTCTTTTTTCCCTCGGTTAAATAAAATAATTGGGTGTGTATTCAACAAATAATCTTTTATTTCCCATAAATAACTGTAAATAAAGTCTCCAATAATGTCTTCAAATAAAATAAAATCTGTTATGTTATCAGCTTCTTTAATATCAAATGAAATATTTTTATTTTCAACCCATTTTTTTAGATATCCATTTTTTTTATCAATTAACTCTTTAATTACTAAATGAAATTGTGATGTTAACCACTCTAAAGATATTTGATCGAACGATTCTTCATATGTATAATGAAACATACCATGTCCACTCATATAACTCGCATAACTTTCTCCAGTATATTCTTTGTCAATGAAATCATTGAAAGTAGCATAATCATTTAAATCAAATTGTTCGTCTATACCTATAACCTTTCCTGAATTATCCCAAGGAGAATCAATGCTATGATCAATTTTATGCTTTTTATTTTTTAGTATTATATACGCAAACCAATTAGCAACCAACTGAACATAATCATCAAAGTTACTTTCACATTTGTTTTTTAATTTTTCT
>JBDNGI010000305.1:0-3917 GCA_041689345.1 Halanaerobiales bacterium | reverse complement strand
GAGATTGGGAAAGGCCAATGCTGTTGAAGGAGCAGAAGGCAACATTGTTGTATTCGATAAGCGAGAATACAATGACGCCCCGGGGTCTGAGACCTCCGCATGTTATACATTGATATGATATAGTCAACTTGGGAGACCCTGTGATTTCTACGCAGAGAGATAGGATGTATCCAAGCGATAACAAAGCGAGAGCATCTAATATTACAGGGAGTCGGATGACTGCATAGTACCGAAGAACTGGAGTAATGCCCACGGAGGGAAGGCGGTCACACGAGATTGCTCTTAAAAGGGAAACATATTCTATACACAGAGATAGGTGAAAATGTGGAAACGAAACTTGCAAGAATAGCTGAAATAGCTAGAAACAAACCTAATGAAAGATTTACATCACTAATACATCTTTCGATTAGGCCTCAAAATGTCTAGGGATACTATCAACGGTTATGGAGATGATCCATATTTTTTAATATAGGCTGACTCCAGGCTAAGATAAGTAAATCTAAAGCTTATAAATCTCTCAAAAAAAAAGATTTCCCTACAACAACAAGGAAAATCCCAAAAATATTATTATCTTTTAAAAGTTAATTAATAAATTTATTTTTTTGTAGAAAAACAGGAAACAATACTGCCTCAAAGACATTTAATTTTTAAATCAGACCCTCTTTTTCTAAAAAGTCCTTAGCTACAACCTCACTATCTTTATGTTCAACTGATACCAAATAATTCATAGTTCTCATTTCGTCTGTACTAATTTTCCCGGCCAGTTTATTGAGAATTCCTTTTAATTGAGGATGATTTTCTAAAACTTCAGCACGAACCATGGCTGAGGCATCATAAGGTGGAAAAGCATGTTTATCATCTTTTAGAACTTTTAAACCCAGTTCTTTTATTTTAGCGTCGGTGGTATAAGAATTAACTACATCTGCTTCACCATTAGCGATTGTAGGATACTTAAGAGTAACCCCTACAGTTTTGATTTCTTTAAATTCCATGCCATATTTTTCCTGTAAAAGCGGATAAGCATCGGGTTTATCCATAAAGTTTATATCAGCAGCAATTACTAGATTTTCAGAAATCTCTGCTAAATCAGAATAGGTTTTTAAATTATATTCCTCAGCTACCTCAGATCTTACAGCAAGATCATAATTATTATAAAAACCCAGTCTCTCTAACCATATTATATTGTATTTTTCTTTACTCTCTTCTTTTACATAGTCATAAACCTTGTCAGGGTCCCGCAAACCGTTATCACCAAAAACATTCATATAAATAGTAGATGTATAGCCCACCATAATGTCAACTTCCTCAGCCTTATAGGCCTCAAACTGTAAAGCAAAACTTTCCAATTCAATTATCTTCAGCGGTATCTCCGTATGTTCCTCAATCATGATTCGAAAAATATCGCCGAGTATATATGATTCTGTCCAAGTCTGATAGGTTAATACTACCTCTTCATCCTGAGCGCTTTCACAACCAGTAAATAGAATAACAGTAACTAAAATCAGAACAACAAATAAACATAATAATTTTATCTTTTTCATTTTTTCCTCCTCTTTTTTAATTCAAATAATTCATAGAAAATCAAATAGGGTTATCTACTAATTTTTCAGATTTGAAATTTGCTCCTATATTATTATTGATGGTGCTTTAACCCCCTTGATGGTGCTTTAACCCCCTTGAGGTGATTAAGTACTCAATTGCTCCCATACCATAGTCAAGTGACATGGCCAGCAATGCCGAAAAAAGTGCTCCTGTAATTATATATTCAGTCCTATATTGTTGTAAACCCCTGTAAATTAGAGAACCGAGCCCTCCGGCCCCAATCAGGGCAGCAATCGTGGCTGTGCCTATACAAATAACAGTTGAAGTACGAATCCCGCCGATTATTACCGGTAAAGCAATCGGTATTTGTACCTTAATTAAGATCTGAAAACGTGTCATCCCCATTCCCCGTGCTGCCTTAACCAGTTCTGGAGTAACCTCCTTGACACCAAGATAAGTATTTCTGACAATAGGTAACAAAGCGTAGAGAAAAAGAGCTACCACTGCCGGTTTAAAACCTACACCCAAAAAAGGAATCATTACAGCCAGGAGCGCCAGACTAGGTATTGTCTGTAATACTCCCACCGCTCCGATAACCAGAGAGTCTAAACGAGAAAACCGAGTAAGAAAGATTCCCAAGGGTACGGATACTAATATTGCTAGACCCATGGCAATACTGGTTATATAAATATGTTCCACAGTTAAAGATAAAATCTGTGACCAATTATTTATTATATATTCTACTACAGTGTTATTCATTGTCATTAGCACCCCCATTTTCTTCAATTTGATATGTCTTATTCATCTGTTTATTCAAAATTTCTCCAGTAATTAGCCCTTCAACTCGCAAATTATTATCCAGTACAGGTAAAAAATCTGCATCTGTTGTTGTCAGACGAATAAATGCATCAAGTATAGTCGTCTTTCTTTCTACATTTTCCCGAAAAGGACGTATAATATTATTTATCGATTGTTTATTTTTTTCGGAAATATCTTTTCTAAGGATATAGCCTTTTAAACGATTGTTATTATCAACAATCATCAAATCATCTCGCTGCATCTGGTCCATTTTTTGTAGAATTTTTTGTGAACTTTCTTCACAGGTTGCTACTTCAATATTTTTTATCATGTATTCCTCTACCCTGACCAGTCTTAACCACTTTAAACTCCTATCTGTGCCAATAAAATCTTCAACAAAGCTATTAGCTGGCTGAGAAAGTATCTCCCTGGGGGAGGCAAACTGAACCAGTTCCCCTTCCCGCATTATAGCCAATTTATCTCCCATTTTTAGGGCTTCATTGATATCATGAGTAACGAAAATTATCGTTTTTTTAACCTGCTCCTGAATACTTAAAAATTCATCCTGAAGACGGGACCTGGTAATAGGATCAATAGACCCAAAGGGCTCATCCATTAACATTATTGGTGGATTACCCCCCATTCCTCGGGCTACCCCAATGCGCTGTTTTTGGCCACCGCTTAGTTCATAGGGGTATTTGTCTTTATAAATTTCCGGATCCATACCTATTAAATTTAAAAGCTCAAAAACTCTTTTTTCCTTCTTTTCTTTAGACCAACCCTTCAATTCAGGAACAATTTGTATATTTTCTTCAACAGTCAAGTGGGGGAAAAGAGCTATCTCCTGAATTACATAACCAATATTCCGTCTTAATTGACTGGAATTTAGACCATTAATACTTTTACCCTTGATAAAAACATCACCTGAAGTATTTTTTATTAAGCGATTAATCATCATTAGAGTAGTTGTTTTACCACAACCTGATGGACCAATTAAAATACAAATTTCTCCTTCCTTTACTTCCAAAGAAAGATTGTTGACGGCCTGAATACCATCAGGATATTTTTTACTTAAAGATTGTAACCTAATCATGTTTTTAAAACTCCTCATTTCTATAAAAATATTTTGTTTTTTACAACATTAGTATATATTTTTGCCAGTAACAGTATCAAACGCTAACAACAGACTGTAAAATGCCAAATATTATAATGTTACATCTAAATATATTATTTCAAGGTAAAAGCTTATATTCCTTTTTATTCGACTAATTAATAATTTATTTGCACCTACAGTTTTTACTATTTCTTGTATTTACGAGGCACACCAAAGATTAAAGGATAGTTAGAAACTATCCTTTAATCTTATTCTGTATTATAAAGATGTAGCATTTAAATAACTCCAACCTTAAGTGCATTTAACATGTCAATATATTGTTCAAAAATACCTTCACTTAAACAATAATAGATCCTAGTACCCTCAATTTCACCTCTTATCCACTGTGTCCAGCTCTTATTCGAAGGTGCTCTGCCTTCCAGCCTGCCTTTCTAAGAAGAGTTAGAGAACTATGCCTAAACAT
>JBDNGI010000304.1:0-2079 GCA_041689345.1 Halanaerobiales bacterium | reverse complement strand
ATTATTCACTTACTGATTTGGATATAGTGTGAAATATATTAGCAAATACCCTAGCTCTTGAATATTATAATTAATAATAATGATAAATCATGATAGAGAAAGGGTGGTTTTGTGGACTTTAGTGAATATTTGAGTGCAAATTATGAGGATGTTAAAGATAGGGTCTGGGAGGTTAGAGAAAAATTAGCGGGAATTCCATATTTACATAATGGGCGCTCTTATGATGGTGTGGATTGTCTAGGGCTGATATATTTATTTTTCAAGGAAATGGGTGTAGAGCTACCTATAGATGATAATAAAGGGATTATTCCTGATGATTGGTATAAAGTGGAACCAGATCGCTATATAAATGGATTAAAATTGTTAGGTGAAGAGGTCGGGCATTATCGTGATATTCAAATATTGGATGTACTCTATTTTAGGTTATATAAAAATGTAGTAACACATACTGGGGTGATGCTTGATAGTAAACATTTTATTCATGTATTAATTGATAAAGAGGTATCTGTTGGTAGTTTTGATAGGCGAATCTGGCATGCCAAATATGCAGGTGCCCGCAGACTTTTTTAATATAATATAATCCTTTCTAAAATCCCTAATATTTCCTAGACAAGATAATAAATTAATGATATAATAAATAATTGAACATATATTCGCTAGCAATTATATATATATATTGGTAATGTAAACGGTTTACTTGTATTAAAATAAATGGTATTGTATTATTAACTTGTTAAAGAGGATGATAGATAATTATATAAAGGGTGAAATAGATGAAAGAGAGAAGTTTTAGACTGGTTGCCCCATATACAGCACAAGGTGATCAACCAGAGGCTATTAAGAAACTATCTAAAGGTATTGATCAGGGCCATCGCCATCAGACCTTATTAGGAGCTACGGGTACTGGTAAGACATTTGCCATGGCATCAGTAATAGAAGAAATTAACAAACCAACACTGGTAATTGCTCACAATAAAACACTTGCAGCACAGTTGACAAGTGAGTTTATGGAGTTTTTTCCTGATAATACTGTAGGTTATTTTGTTAGTTATTATGATTATTATCAACCAGAGGCATATGTACCTCAAACTGATACCTATATTGAAAAAGATTCTTCAATTAATGAGGATGTTGAGAGATTGAGACTGGCGGCAACTATGTCTCTTTTTGAAAGAAGGGATGTATTGATTGTGGCCAGTGTATCCTGTATTTATGGCCTGGGTGATCCGGCTAATTATCTTGATTTATCCACTCATCTAGAAGTGGGCCAGATAAGAGAACGGGAAGATATTTTAAGGGAACTTACCTTAATGCAGTATAATAGAAATGATATGTCCCTTACAAGAGGACATTTTCGTGTCAAAGGGGATGTAATGGAAATATTCCCAGTTTATGATGATATTGCCATCAGGGTAGAACTTTTTGGTGATGAGCTTGAGAGGATTACTAAAATAGATACATTAACTGGAGAGATTCTGGGAGAAATCCAGGAGATAACTATATATCCTGCTAGCCATTTTGTAACACCTGAAGATAAAGTTAAAAAGGCGATTATAACGATAAATGAGGAACTTGAAGAACGACTTGCTGACTTAAATAGTCAAAATAAATTACTTGAGGCACAACGTCTGGAACAAAGAACACGATATGACCTGGAAATGTTAACTCAAATGGGTTTCTGTTCGGGAATAGAGAACTACTCCAGACATCTTGCAGGTAGACCGCCTGGTTCGCGCCCAATGGCCTTACTGGACTATTTTCCAAAAGATGATTTTTTGGTAGTTATTGATGAGTCACATATGACTATTCCGCAAATAGGTGGTATGTATGCTGGAGACCGTTCTCGTAAGGAAAAGCTGGTAGATTATGGGTTTAGATTACCATCAGCCCTTGATAATAGACCATTAAACTGTGATGAATTTGAAGCAGTAGTTCCTCAGGCAATCTATGTTTCTGCTACTCCTGGTTCTTATGAAGTGGAACATAGTCAACAGATAGTAGAGCAGATTATTAGACCTACAGGTTTGCTTGATCCTGAGGTAGAGGTCAGGCCTATTCAGGGACAGATCGATGATTTAT
>JBDNGI010000303.1:0-6675 GCA_041689345.1 Halanaerobiales bacterium | reverse complement strand
TCTACAATGTAGACAATATGCCCGTCAGGGGATTAGTGCGTTCAAAAATATGGTTTGGGTTTAAAGTAGCGGCAAGTAATGTAAAAAAGTTGTTTAAAAGGGCAAACCGAATGGGTATTTAGAAAAATACCTGTCTTATTTTCTTTTGTTTTACTATAATTTGCCAGTGTATTATTTTTTTAGGGTGATAATTTATATACCTGTAAATAACTGACCTATTTTTGCCTAGAAATATAGTGTTTTTGTGGACAAACCATATTATAGAAAAGTAAATATGTTTATGCTATATAAAAACTTGTTTATTTCAAATTTTTCTAATATTTACTTTAACCATTAAATATGCTATAATAGGAGTGAGAGAAGATGAATGATTTTGAGATTGACTACCAAAATTATGATAAGATATTCAAAGAATCTCTTTCGATTTTCAAGGATAAGATAATTAAATTTTTAGGAATTGATTTACCGCCGATAGACTCTTTTATGGAAACTGATTTCGCTGAAATTGAAACCAGTGAAGAAAGATTAGATTTAAATTTTAGATTGGAAGATGGTTCGATACTGCATCTGGAAGAAGAAGCAGATATTTCAAAAGATGATTTAATTCGTTTTGCTTCTTATGATCTAAAATTGTATAACAGATATTATGATAAAATAAGGACAATAATTTTATGTGTCAACGGTTTTGAGGATAGTAGAGCAAATTTTAATGCAGGTTGTTTAAGATACACAGTAACAGTGGTGTATTTCTAGGTTTTGAATTTATAGCCTGGAGATATAAAAGGCCAAGAAAGAAAGCACTAAAATCTTTCAAGGACAAAGTGAGAAAAGTAACCCGTAGAAACCTAAAATATTCAACTGAGGTAACACAGTGACGCTAGCTTACTCCCGTGACGGGGCAACGGTTACGGTAAGCTGTATACGGGAAAACCGTACGTGCAGTTTGACGAGGGGTCTCAGCCGAAAGGCTGATCCTACTCTATTACGACAAATTTTGGATAAATTAGATATGAATAATCTAATAGGAGAGATAATGGGTCTGCTCAATGGTAATGGTGGTGGAAATGAATATTCTGCCCAGGGTGGTGCTTCTGTTTCCAATACAGAACAACTGGCTGAGGCAGTTGAAAAGGCAGACTAAGAAGTTAGAAATACTTTGAGTTGAATAGTAGCATTTATAATGTGAAGAGAAAAATATCACAAAGGAGGTATTTTATTAGATGAATTACGGTAATTTGCTGGAAAAAATGCATAACTTGCAGGATACTTATGGCTTTATTTCCGAGACCGAGATTGATAAACTGGCTGTGGAATTTGAGGTACCGCGAGCCAAAGTCTACGGGGTCATCAGATTTTATTCTATGTTTTATACTGAACCTACCGGTAAATATATTATCCGGGTCTGTGATAGTCTTTCCTGCCATATTAATCAATCGGACCAGGTAGTAACTACCATTAAAAATTATCTGGATATTGATGATGGAGAGACAACACCTGAAAAAAAATTCACATTAGAAATTGTTGAATGTCTTGGATACTGTGGTGAAGGACCGGTGATGATGGTTAATGATGAGGTTTATACTCATGTAAACAGTGCTATGGCTCTGGATATCTTAAAAAACTGTGTATAAGGGGGGTATATAAAAATGGAAGAAACTCTTTATCTGAAAGGTGAACAAATTAAGGATGTTAATCAATATGATTTTCCAGGTTTAAAGAAGGCTTTAAACATAGGACAGGAAAATATAATTGCTGAAATCAAAAAGTCTGGTTTAAAAGGTAGAGGAGGTGCCGGTTTTCCTACTGGTCTAAAATGGGATCTTGCCCGACAGCAGGACAGTGATCAAAAATATATGATCTGTAATGGCGATGAAGGAGAACCCGGTACTTTTAAAGATCGTTATTTAATGGAAGAACGCCCCCTTAAAGTTCTGGAAGGAATCATTATAGGAGCATATGCCAGTGGAGCCAGTGAAGGCTATGTCTATATCCGGGGTGAATATACTGATGCCATTAAGATTTTTAATAAAGTAATTGAAGAAGCTGAAGAAGCAGGAGTTCTGGGAGAAAATATTCTGGATAGTAGTTTTAGCTTTAACCTGAAACTGATTAAAGGTGCTGGAGCCTATGTGTGTGGAGATGAAACCTCTTTAATTAATTCTATTGAAGGAAAGAGGGGAAGTTCCCGTATAAAGCCTCCTTATCCAGTAGCAAAAGGGTTATACGATAAACCTACAGTTGTAAATAATGTAGAAACTTTAACTGCTGCAGCTGAAATTATCAATCAGGGGGCTGATAGTTATACAGCACTGGGTACAGAAAATAGTAGAGGGACCAAGCTTATATGTCTAAGTGGTGATGTCAATGAACCAGGGCTGTATGAAGTTGCTTTTGGTCAGACTACCCTTAAAAAAATTATAGATGAATTAGGTCAGGGTGTTAAGGACAATAGAGAAATGAAATTTGTTATTCCTGGCGGAATATCAACTGCCCTTCTTGAGAAAGAAAATCTGGATATATCCTATACCTATGAAGATATTGAAGAAGCAGGTAGCAGTCTGGGTTCAGGTGCTATTATTGTAGTAGCAGACGGTCATAATCTTGTGGATTTAATGTTAAATGTTTCACGATTTTTCATGGATGAAACCTGTGGCACCTGTTTTCCCTGTCGTGAAGGTAATCGGCAGGTCTATCACATGTTAAAAGAAACCGCTGATAATGGTGGATTTTCCTCTGAACAGCTGGAAATTATTGAAGATATTGGAGATACAATTCATCTGGCTGCCCGTTGTGGACTGGGGCAAACATCATTAAATTTTATTAAATCAGTCTTTGCCAATTATAAAGATGAACTGATGGAAAAGGGGGTTAACAGATGTTAAATGTTAAAATAGATGGTCAGAAGTTGGAGGTTGAAGAAGGAACTACCATCCTGGAAGCCGCTAAAAAAGCCCATATTAAAATTCCTACTCTCTGTTATGAAGAAGGACTTTCTATTTATGGTGGCTGTCGTTTATGTGTAGTTGAAGTTGAAGGGCAAAGATTACTACAGCCTGCCTGTGCTACTGAAGTTGAAGATGGTATGGCAGTAGAGACACATTCCCCAAAAGTCAGGGAAGTTCGTAAAAATTTATTTGAATTAATAATTGCTTCACATGATATCAGCTGTGAATTAAACTGTTTAACCTGCAGTCGTTCTGACAGCTGTGAACTGCGCGAAATAGCAGAAGATATTGGAGTTAATGAAATCAGATTAGATCCTTTAAATAAGGGTTATAAAGAGGATATGTCCAGTTATTCTATTGTCAGAGAACCCAATAAATGTATTACCTGTGGCCGCTGTATCAGAAAATGTGAAGAAGTACAGGGTATCGGAATATTCACAATGGCCAACCGGGGTCCTTCCACAATAGTAACTACTTTTGAGGATAAAGGTATGGGTAATGTTGAATGTACTAATTGTGGCCAATGTATTACTGCCTGTCCGACCGGGGCTCTCCATGAAGTCTATCATGATGAAGGTGTCTGGAATGCACTTCATGATGACAGCAAACATGTAGTAGTACAGACAGCTCCTGCTGTCAGAGTAGCTATTTCAGAACCATTTGGTGACAAACCAGGTACAATTGCTACCGGACAGATGGTGGCAGCCCTCAAACGTCTGGGTTTTGATAAAGTATTTGATACTAACTTTACTGCTGATTTAACAATCATGGAAGAGGGAACAGAATTAATTGAAAGGATTAATGAAGGAGGAACTTTACCTTTATTTACTTCCTGCAGTCCAGGCTGGATTAAGTTTATTGAACATTTTTATCCAGAATATCTGGAACATGTTTCTTCCTGTAAATCACCACAGCAGATGTTTGGTGCTATAGCTAAAACATATTATGCTGAAAGAAACAATATTCCTAGAGAAGATATGGTAGTAGTATCAGTTATGCCCTGTACAGCCAAAAAATTTGAGGCTAAAAGAGCAGAAATGAATGGTGATGTTGATTATGTATTAACTACCAGAGAACTGGCTCGCATGATTAAAGCAGCAGGAATTGACCTTCTCAATCTGGAAGAAGAAGATTATGATGATCTGTTAGGTGTATCTTCTGGTGCAGCCAATATCTTTGGAGCTACCGGTGGTGTAATGGAAGCCGCTCTCAGGACTGCCTATGAATTAATTACCGGTAAAGAACTAGAAAACATAGATATTACTGCTGTTAGAGGTGTAACCGGTATTAAAGAAGCGGAAGTAGATATTAATGGTTTGACAGTAAGAGTTGCTGTGGCTCATGGTCTGGGTAATGCCAGAAAACTTATGGAACGGATTAAAGAAGGTAGGGAATACCATTTTGTAGAATTTATGGCCTGTCCCGGTGGTTGTATCGGTGGAGGTGGTCAGCCTATTTCAGCTTCACTCAGCTCTGCTGAAATAATAGATAAGAGAATTAAATCTATCTATGAAATAGACAGCAGTAAAAAGATGAGAAAATCTCATGAAAATCCCTATATCCAGAAATTATATGAAGAATATCTGGAAAAACCGGGTAGCCATAAAGCACATGAACTCCTGCATACACACTATCTGGCCAGAGGTGTTTAATCATGAAATCCGTTCCCCAGCCGACAATTGAACGCCTGATAGTATATTATCGTTATCTGGAAAAGATTGCACATTTTGATGAAATAGAAGTAATTTCATCTCATCAGCTGGGGCAGAGTGTTGGTGCTTCAGCAGCTAAAGTAAGAAAGGACCTATCTTATTTTGGAGAATTCGGCTGTAAAGGGGTAGGTTATGATGTTAAAAATTTAAAAAAGCGTCTGGGAGAAATTTTAGGCTTTAATAACATCTGGTCGATGATTCTGGTTGGAACCGGTAATCTGGGAAGAGCGCTTGTCAATTATCAGGAATTTGTCAGAATGGGTTTGCATTTTGCAGGTATCTTTGACTGTGATCTCAGTAAAATTGGTAACAGGGTTGGGGAACTGGTAGTTAAAAGTAATCATGAAATCAAAGAAGTTGTACAAAAAAGAGAAATTAAAATAGCAGTTATGGCTGTACCTGCCAGTGAAGCCCATCAAGTTGGTAAAAGCCTTGTAGATGCCGGTATTAAAGCTATCTGGAATTTTGCTCCTGTCCCTCTTAAGTGGTATAATTTAAAAAAATATAATTAGAAATCTCCCTCATAAGGGTTAATCATTTAAGATATGATGACCAAAATAAGAATAAGAACAGGGGTGAACTACGTGCAGGGAATACCAGCTTCTCCAGGGATAGCTATCGGTAAAGTCTACTTAAAACAGGAAACCACAGTAGAAATAGAAGAAAAAGAAATTCCTGAAGAAAAAGTTGAAGAGGAGATTATAAGATTACATAAGGCTCTGGATCGGGCTAAAAATGATATAAATGGGATTAAAAATTTTATTTCACAGGAACTGGGCAGAGAACAGGCAGAAATTTTTCGGCCCCATATTATGTTACTGGAAGATCCTGAACTTGTACCTGCTATTGAAAATAAAATAAGGGAAGAACAGGTAAATGCAGAAGCAGCAGTAAATCAAATACTGGGGCGATATGCAGCAATTTTTGCCGGTATGGAAGATGAATATATGCGTGGACGTACGTGTGATATTAATGATGTGGGCAAAAGAATAATAAGTAGTTTAAATGGCCATGAAGAAATGACAGAGGATTTACCGGGAAAGGTTATTATTATAGCCCGGGATTTATCTCCGTCTGATACAGCACGTCTGGAATATGCTAGATGTTTAGCAATAATAGTAGAGACAGGGTTTCTTTAAATTAATGCTTTTGGTAAAAATATATTTTTAATAATTTGTTGACCTTAGAAGATTTTTGTGTTAATATATCGTTATGCGATATATAGAGTTGCGATATACTGCATAACGATATGAAATTATAACAATGAGTTATTTGATTAAATTTGAAGTAGATATAGAGGAACGGGGGTTAATTCAGTGGCAAATGAGAGTGAATATTTACCTTTAACAGAGGCTACATATTATATTATGCTATCACTTGTAGAGCCTATCCATGGTTACGGTATTATGCAAAATGCAGAAGATATAAGTGATGGTAGGGTAATGTTGGGACCGGGAACACTGTATGGGGCTATAAGTAAATTAGAGAAGGAAGACCTTATAAAACAGGTTATACCATCAGAGATTGTTGATAGCAGACGTAAATATTACGTTTTGACTGAATTTGGGAAACAGGTCCTTACGTTAGAATATAATCGAATCATGAGTATGGCCAAAGAGAGTAAGGAAATTATGGAAAAGTTGGGAGGAAAATAAGTATGTCTAATAAGATAAAAAAAGAGTCTTTAAATTTATTTTCGTATGGCAGGAAGAAAAAGAAGAAAAATGGCTAAATGAAATGGCAAAAAATTGTAATGTGACTGATATAATAAGATTGGGGATATAATAATGTTAAGGGAATATGATAACTTTCAATAAAAAAGTGAGTCCCCTAATCTTTATAAATATAAATATAAAGGAGTTAAAATATGAATAATGCCAGTGCGTTGTATGAAGTCAACAGGGGTAGGGTATCTATAGTGAAGTAGAATCCAGAGAGCCTGCGATGGCAACTAGTCCGGAACAATATGTAAACCAGAGGTGGCATTTTGTCATGATGACTTCCAGATTACGGGGTGT
>JBDNGI010000302.1:0-2750 GCA_041689345.1 Halanaerobiales bacterium | reverse complement strand
TCCCACTGAAACTTAGTAAAACGAATCCAGGAGGTTAGTGCCGCTTATCACCCACTTAAAGAAGTGGGAGTTTTAGCGGCAGTTAGCTCTCGGATAAATGCTGGGGGAATTTAAAATGAATACCAATTTATTATTATACTTTATAATAATACTTGGTTTATTGGCACAATCTAGGGTAATTGTATTAGCAGGTTTTTCCCTTCTGTTAATAAAAGAATTAGGCTTGACAGGGCTCACGGACTTTCTTTCTAATAAGGGAATTGAAATAGGTTTGGTTTTCTTATTAATGGCCATTCTGGCTCCAATGGTTTTAATACCGATGAACTGGGAGGAGTTAAAGAATTCTCTAGGTGGTTGGAAGGGATTAATAGCTATTATAGCAGGTCTTTTAGCGACTCAATTTAATGGGATGGGTTTGAAACTACTGGATAGTAATCCACAATTAATTGTCGGTATTATAATTGGGTCATTAATAGGGATAGTACTATTAGGGGGTATTCCGGTAGGGCCTTTAATGGCCGCTGGGATTGCAGCTGTCCTGGTAGAACTTATTGGTATTATTTTTAATATATAAGCAATTAGGGAGATGGCTATCAATGCTTTTTCTATTATTGTATATTGTAGTTTTTATAATAATGATTTTTTTCTTTCGACCAGAAAAGGATAGATTAATCTTTACTTATTATGCATATCTTAAAAAATATAAAGCAGATAGTAAAAATAAAAGAAACTTCTATAAAAGAGAGAAGTAAAGAAGCCTTGAATATTACTGGTCATATAATTTGGTTTCTGTTAGTGTAATTATGGAAATTTTCAACCCTTGGATTGTTGTCTGTTGTAATTGTTGGTAAAATACCAGATAAATAGTGTTTCTACAAGTTCGCCTATAGTAAAGGAGAGACCTCCTAGAACAGCAGGATGAACTGTTGTTAGAGAGAAAGATATTAATAGGAAAATAATCACAGTAAGTAAGTTAGAGGTTTTAGCAATGGCAATCATGTTAGTGGTTCTTTTTTTCATTAATAGACCCCAGTAAGCCTCTCTCAATGAACGTATTATTGGGTAAAGGGCAAAGGATAACATAACTTTTCGTGAAATACTGCTTATTTCTTTGGAGACACCAATTATTTGATGAAATAATAAATTACCTAAGGGTGTCAACGAAAATATTAAAATGATAACTGTTATAAAAAGACCGATTCCGAAAGAAAAGAGCTGAATATTTTTCCAACTAGGGTCATCTTTTTGGTCTATAAATACAATAGAGAGCTGATGTAAACTATTAAGTGGTCCAGCTAAAAGGGCAACTATAGACCAGCTAACACCATAAGCGGCTAATGCTTGAGTAGCTAGAGGCCCACGGGCTATCCCACCCTGGATAAATGGTTGAAGTGATGAACCAAGAGACATCATCAGTCCAAGTGGTATAAAGAATTTTAAAATTTCTATATATGTAAGTGGCTGATCATTCTTTTGGGGAAGTTGATTGACTGTTTCTCTAATAGAACCATATGAATAAATAAGTATAAGTAAAATAAAAATTCCTTCGATTCCTATACCGGCAACCCAGGCTGTGGTACCTGCTGTAACTCCAAGCATCATTTTTGTTTTTACAGTCCAGTATAGAAAGATACTAATAGATAACAAACGGATAGCAACTCCTGGAATTAACAGTTTGGTCTGTCTTAAACCTACCGCTAATCCCTGATGGGAATTTCTAAATAGTTGTACAAGAGGTAAAAAACAGCCAATTCTAAGAGCTAGATAAGCAAGCTCAATCTGTTCTCTGTCTCTAAGATTAAAAAATGTTTTTAAAACCCATTCACCAAGGGGTGTGTATGCTATGATGAATAATATACTAAGTAAGGACAAGCTGCTAACTAGAATAAACCTCATTGTTTTTTTGAAACTTTTCATATCATCCACAAAGGTGAGCACTAATTGTAAACTTATCAGGGTCGGCATACTTATAATTCCAATTATGCCTTTGGTAACAGTAAAGATAGCTATACTTAAATCAGGAAGAGGTAGTCGTGCCAGGGCAGCATTAATAATTGAATGAGTTAAACCTATCATAAATGGGGTTGCCCCTAATGGTATAAAAAACTTAAATATAGACCAAAGACTGATTACTTCCTCTTTAACTTTAAGTGCATCTGTATTATCCAATAAGCTCAACTTCTTTCCAGATTTTATCCGAGAGCTAACTGCCACTAAAACTCCCACTTCTTTAAGTGGGAGATAAGTGGCACTAACCTCCTTGATTCGTTTTACTAAGTTTCAGTGGGATACAACCTTAAACAGTTCAAGTAAGGTTCTATATAATAGGGAGTACTGTCAGAGTGCAACTTCAAACAGTTCATGTATGGTCTGTTTAGATACGGAGTACTTGTAGTGCAAAAAACTCCCTCTGAAACTAAGAATTCACTTTATGAGTTTCCAATCAAGTGTGCTTTAATTAATTATAATAATCAAATAAAATAGATGCAATAATTTAATTCTTATATAAGAAGCAAGCTGGAGTCTTTAGCACTATCATATCAAACGAGAAGGGAATATCCATAGTATTCCTCCATATTATAATTATGTGATTTACTGAGCTGAAAAGGATTAAAATTTTTCAAAAAGACAATAAATAATTACAATATTTTTATATTTGTTCTCTGATATAATAAAACCTAGTAAAACAATATAATGAATTATATAAGGGGGAGATTAGTTTATGAATTCATTGGAAAGAGTAGGTCTTA
>JBDNGI010000301.1:0-4369 GCA_041689345.1 Halanaerobiales bacterium | reverse complement strand
TTTTCCAGCAAAAAAAGTCATAAAGGGATTGACCAGCATAGCAGTTGCTCCACCACCTAGAAAACCATATCGTTCTATCAGTAAGACATTAGCCCCCATTCTGGCTGCACCAACAGCTGAAGCAATTCCCCCTGGACCACCTCCACATACAATCACATCGTAATTTTCTTGCATAATTTATTCCTCCTCATATTTTCTTCGACTACTTTTGTTTATTTATTGTATTTTTAAAATATAATCATGAGAGCGCTCTCATGATTATTAAAATTTTAACTGGTTTCCCTAATAATCAGTTCTGTGGACAATATTGTTGATTCCACTTTTTCACCTTCTATTAATTTATTCAGCATTTCTACAGCTATAGAACCTAATTCTAATTTGTGCTGCCTAACAGTTGATAATCTATATTCTTTGGTATCATCAAAACCAATAACAGAAACCTGTTCTGGAACCTTTTTATCCATTTCTCTAAGAACTTTAATTGCTTGCTGAGCTCTCGCATCATCTGAAACAACAATACCATCTATTTCCGAATTCAATACAAAAAAATCCTTTAATTGACTATCTTTAATTTTACCATTCTTTCCTTTTAAAAGCCTTTTCTTATTAAATTTTTTATTATAATCATTTAGAGCTTTTTTAAAACCCCAAAATTTCTCATCTCCATGAAGTGTATTTGGGACAGATTGAATATAAGCTAATTGATGACGACCAGATTCTAGCAAATATTGAGTAGCCTGGTATGTACCTTCTATATAATTAGAACAAACATAAGGCACCTTGAGCTCCCCAGTATCCCTTTTACCAATTATTACTACTGGGAAATCTGCTTCTACAAAAATACGCAAATAATCCACGTACATTTTTTCACCCATGATAATGATTCCATCTACAACTTGTTGTCCGATAATTTTATGGCATAAATCTTCATTGATTTGTTGTGTAGCATATAACACCATGTTAAAATCATGAGCTACCGTTTTTTCCTGCACACCTTGAACTATCTCACGATATATGGGTACAGTTAAGAATAAGGGCTCATAACCCCAGAAAAGCACACCAATATTATTTGTTCTATTTGATGCTAAACTTCTAGCAGAGGCATTTGGATAAAATTTTTCCTGTTTAATAACCTCTGAAACCCTTTTTTTGGCCTCAGCGCTAACATTATTTTTATTATTTATAACTCTAGAAACTGTAGCACGAGATACACCAGCTAACTCGGCAATGCTTTCTAAAGTGTGTTTTGTTTTTCCTGGCATTTTTCTAACAACTCCATATTTTGAGAGCGCTCTCAATAAACTAATACAATTATAGCATTATATAATTTCATTATCAAGATTTCTGTAATTGTTTATGATATTTTTAAAAATTACTATCCTTGTGACACAAATAAAAAACTCTATAACAAGGAATTTTTCTTCGATATAGAGTTAGTTTTCCTAGACATTAAAAAATTTGGTTCTTCTCCATATTAGTTGGTAGAAAACGCGTTTGACCTTTTGCTATTACTTCATTCATGAAAAAATCTAAACCCCAGTTACTCCTTCAATTAAATAGCAAAATGTCTAAGAATATTACCAACGGTTATGGAGATGATCCAAAAATTTCTATTTGCTCAATACGCATTACAAACAAACATTAAGTTCTCAATATCTTATATACATACATATTATCATCTTCAATGATAAGCATTTCACTAGCATCTTCAAGAGCTTGACGTACAACAAGATACACTTCTTCTATAGTTCCAGTTATTTTGACTTCTATTCTACCCTGACTATCCTTGTCAAAACTCACCTGATTACCTAGATCATCATTAAAGGTATATTCTCCTATCTCTCCTGTAATCAAAAAAGATAAGTTTTGATAGTGATCAAGACCATTACCTACATTACTAAGCAACTCAAAATTACTGTCTAAATTCAAAGGAATTACAGTATTATTTTTAATAAAAACAGGTATTTTACCAATATCAGCCTTATATTTTATATTTATACCTCCATTATACTCTTCACCTGTCCAGAAATCTATCCATTTACCAACCGGTAAATATACAATTCTCTGTCTTTGATTTTCCTCAACTATTGGAGCTATCAATAATTTCCGGCCAAAGAGATATTCATCTTCAAGATTATAGACATTAACATCCTCAGGATAATCATATACTAACGGACGCATCATTAGTTCACCATGATTTACAAGATAAACTGCCTCATCATATATATATGGTAAGAGATTCATTCGCAGATTTGCATATTTTCGGTATATTTCTATAACTCTCTGGTTTCCAGTTCGTTCCGCAATATTCCACGGTGTTCGATCCCAACAATATTTACTCTCTTTATAATTCTCAGAATGAAACTGCATCAGCGGACAGAAAGTAGCCATTTGAGTTGACCTAATATATAATTCAGCAGTAGGTATCTCCCCGGAAAAACCTCCAATATCCCAACCCCAGAAAGGATTTCCTGAAATATTCAATGATAAACCAGCAATGATTAGTTTTCTCAAGACTTCAAAGGAAGTAGAATTTTGATCCCCTCCCCAGTAAAGAGGGTATTTTTGTAAACCAGTAAAACCAGTTCTACTAAAAGTTATCATATCTTCATTAATAAAATCATGATATGCCTTGATATAGTTTAAAGCATACAAATTCTTCATTTCCCTACCCTTTTTACCATCAGCAAAAACTAAATCACTATCAAAAATAAATTCCCCACCATCTGTTTTAAAACCATCAATCCCTAGATCATCCACCAGGTATTTTCTCCTATCAAACCACCATTTACAAGCTTCAGAATTATTAAAATCCAATAGAAGACTATTGGTAAACCAACCATCTGTTACCCGATAAGGAGTGCCATCAGCATTTTTGACACAATATTCCTTTTCTATTACATATGATTCATCTATATCATGTTGAGGATTTGTTACTCCTTCTTCTAATTCCCTGATAATAGGTATCTGCCAGAGAAGTAATTTCAAACCATTATTATGAAGCTTATCAACCATGACCTTAGGATTAGGCCATTTTCCATCAGTCAGAAAATCAAAATCATCATACGTAACATCGACATTTCCCTCTCTAACTTCATATTTAGCATCATTAAAAGTATAGAAGGTAGCCTCATCACTCCAGGCTTCTATCACAAACACAGAGGCGGGTATCTGATATTTATTCATATATTCTATCTGTTCTTCAACATCTTTTTGAGATCTCCAGCCATTAGCAGACATCCAGGGACCAAAAGACCATTTTGGTGGCAACTTGGGATATCCCGTAATATCAAAGTATTCCTTAATTATTTGTTCTGGCGAACCAAAAAGAATTGAGTAATCCATAAAGGGTTGCTCTTTACTTATCTCCCCTGAAATACTTAAGACATCTTTATAACTAGCAGCTAAATCGAATTTTAAGTATTGACTTGAATCAACATAAACTCCAAAGCCATCCACTGTCCAGAAAAAAGGAATCGGTATATATGTTTTTTCTCCTTGATTTAAATATTGATTATATACACATATATCTGGAGTTAATCCCTGTTGATTTAAACTATCATATTTTTCACCGAAACCATAAAAATTATCCCCAACATTCTCAAAGTTCAAAGTTAGTTTATAATAATCCTGATACTCCTCAAATTCTGTAAAACTTAACAACTCCTGAGCAGTTCGTATTATCTGCTGCCCATCACTATCCTTTATGGATAATAAAAATGGCTCTTTGCTAATCTCAACTTCCCTTCCACTATCAAGTTGTTTATAAAAATAAAGATTTTCACTTTCCTTAGTAAATACAACATTTTCATTTTTAGCAGTATCTAAATCAAGTGTATCATTACTTGGATCAAGTCTTCTAATTGAACTAATCACTCTCAGTCTTCGCTCATGATAAGAAAGGTACAAAAAAGTAGCAAAGGAATTATCCCCTCTAAATACAATTTCAACTACATCATAATAATCCCTGAAATAAGAAATAATTTACCAGCCAGGCGTTGGGTTTTACGCCAGACTTTTTCATTAGCTAGTGTCCAGGGTGACTTAATACCAAGAAAATAATTATGTCTAACACGGGGTAGATAATTCCCCAAAAGCAAAAAAAGAACCCCTAGTACTAGAACGATTATTCTACCAATGTCAAAATTATAACCTAAAGCAAATCCTAAAATAACAAAATGCAAGACAGCAAAAAATAAAATTCAGATATTTCAGATATTGTCCTTTCCCGTAATTACTACGCAAATAATTAATATCTGCATCAAATCTGCCCAAATGTGGTCAATTACTCCTCAAGATCTTTCTTTACAAAGTCAAAAACCCAACCATATACCTCCTGCATCACAGTTGTATTCAGGGTATAATAAAT
>JBDNGI010000300.1:0-2177 GCA_041689345.1 Halanaerobiales bacterium | reverse complement strand
TTGGGCGCAGTGACGAAGGAACGGAGCTGGCAACACTGTGTTAAGTGACGTAGGTGCCCAAGCATGAGAAAATGGGAGGCCCGAGGAGGGACCCGTTTTATCATGCGCTTTTCTTCACAGCAATAATACTAATTAATTTGGTTTTACTTTATTTTAAGGTTTATATTTGTTTTACGGTCTTGAATTTATCAGGGTTTTAATCTGGTTTTTATGTATTATTAAACTGTTAATAGATATGTAAATGAAAATAACACCCTTTAAAATTACAACATTAAAAATGGTTTCACCACGGTTTTTAGGTTTTAGGTTTTAAATAATGGGTTGCATAAGCTTTTTCAATATTTTTATTACCTGTTTTACTAAATTGAAGCCTTATTTTCTTTCCTTTGCCCCATTTATTATAAGCTGTCCATGACGATCTTAAATTATTATCTTTAGCATACTTTCTTAATTCTTTCATAATAGTAGATAACTTACTTAAGTTAGTTTTACATACTCTTTCTAAATAAGGAACTCTCTTATGACGCCAGTCAGTATAAGACTTTTGAGTTAAATATTCTAGTTTCATCAATAAATCTACTGGACTAATATAGCCTTTCTCATATAATAAAGTTCCTGCTGTAACTCTTACTTTTTCTCTTAATTTAGAATTATTCATATAAATAAAAACAGCCCTTCCATATTTTGTTTCTTTAATTATATCTTTTTATTCCCACTCTATCAAGAATAATACTATTTTATTAATCTGAATAAAACTTACAAGTCGAAAAATTAGGAGGTACGAGGAGGTACCTGATTTTTCGACATTCTCCCACGAAAATCTTTTTAACACTTTCATAATAAACAGTCTGCACCTATGTCATTTAACGTTCCTGGGATTTAAGAAGTTCATGAGGTTTAGGGCGACCGCCCTTACCGAATGAATTTGGGTGAAGCGTAGCGGAACCTTAAATCCCATGTTATACGCTGTATTGGCGGTTTTAGATATATAAAGCATCTTCTAAATAATCTGCTTTAGTTAAATCTTCCTTTTTTACATAAACCGGTCCTTGCGGAGCATTATTTGAATCCTTTACAGGAACTTTATCTATTTTTTTAGCATCTCCGTTAAATAAAACTATATATTTACCTGTATCTTTGTATGGTTTAATATCTTTTATTTCTGCTATATGAGTCACTGCACTTATAGGCGCTACTTGATAAGCTGCAATATATTTAATTCTATCTTTCATAGCAGCACCAATTCGAATTGAGTACCATTGTGAATTCCCTAAAAATTCCCTCTTAAAACCCTCTTCTCTTGCAGCAACAACAATTGTATCAGATTCTGCTTTCCTTTTTCGTTTTCTTTTTCTTGTTTCATCAATATTTTCTTTTGATTTTTCTGTTTGATATACTTCTATATCCTCACTATTTTCATATAAACTGTCAAATTGGTAAATATAATTCCCATCAGTTGAAATGAAAGTTTTTAACTCTAAAACAGATATATTAGCATTTATTTTTTCAAGTACTCTATGTAATTCTGGTCTAGCTTCATCTATAACCACTATTCCCTTAAAATCACTATATACTGCTTGATCTAAATAATTATCAATATTCCTGCTATTAGAATTAGAACAAGCTTCTTTTAATCGTTCTAACTTTTTTTCATTTTGACTTATATTATCCATTATATAATTTCTTATAGAAGTTTTATCATCCTCAAAGCTAGTAACAAATTTCAACATTTGTATCCCAATGTGTTGGAACGGATCATGACTCACAATTTCATTCTCAATTACATATAATTTGGGGTCGTTAGAAACTGTCATGTCTATTACATAACCATCAGGAATAGTAACAATTCTATTGCCTTTTACTTGTTTTTTTATATCCACATAAATCGTTTCCTCTCCAAATATAAAATCACTAAGGGTAACTACTAATTTTTCGAAATCCTTCTCTTTTTGAAAAGAAAATGTACTATACATATCCTTTCCTACTAAAACTGGCATTCAAAAAACCTCCTTTTAAATTTCCTAGCCAATATTGCGTAGTCACGGTAGGATTTCCGGTTGCCCGGTCACCCCCGCTCAGATCCCAGCGTGCAGAATTCCCGCACTGGGCTCTTCAGGAATACTCTCTTCCGTAATCAGTTTTTGATATCCTCCTCAGTGAGGTTTGCACCAATTATC